>JBBQMI010000103.1:0-6384 GCA_038328825.1 Acidimicrobiia bacterium
TCGGGGCGGATATGGGTCGCTGGTCCCGGGCTCGGCCGGCGGGCTCGGTTCAGCTGTCGGCCGTACCGGGAAGGTCGAGTGGGACTTCGGCGGCTCCGTCGACCGTGACGACGCGGCGGGCCGCGGCTCGGGTGCTCCAGATGTGGAGCGCGGCACCCCCGGCGACGGCAGCAGCTCCGGCACGCGAGAGCGTGTCGATGTCGGCGCCGGTCTTCGCCAGGGCCCCCTTGACCTGGGGCTTGGCGGCTGTAGCGGGGTCTGCGGCGACCGCCGGAGCCGTCGGAACCGCCGCGGCCGCGGTCACCGTCTCGGCCTTCACCTCGACGTCGACGGGCGGCTTCGGCTTCGGCGGAGGGCTGGTCAGCTCGGCCGCACCGGCCGGTTCCATGGTGACGATCGTGGGCACCGCGAACGCGACCGTGCCCGCGACGGCGGCACGGAGCATGAACTGACGGCGTCCGAGCCCGGTCGCGGCATGATCGTGGTTCTCGCGGTGCGAATCCACCATGCCATCCCTCCCTGGACGATACGCATCGAGCTGACGAGCGCGTCCGTCTTGACGCCAGCGTCCTACTTTGCCACGAAGCCCACCTGGCCGCCAGAGCCAAAGGGACTATTGGGCCAATACCGAGAGACTATCGGGCCAACACCGAGAGACTATCGGGCCACTGCCGCCAGGAACTCGTCGGCCACGCGCTGCGCATCGTCGTCGGTGAGGTTGGTGAAGAACGGCAACCGCAGCAGCCGGCTGCTCACGGAGTCGGTCACCGGGCATTCGACCTCGCGTGCGGCGAACCGGCGCCCCCCGGGCGAGCTGTGGAGCGGGACGTAGTGGAACGTGGCGTAGATGTCTCGGGCCTGGAGGTCGTCGAGGGCCCGATTCCGAGTCTCCTGGTCGGCCAGAAGCACGTAGAACATGTGGTACGGCTGCTCACAAGCGGCCGGCACCACGGGGAGGCGGTATCCGTAGCGCTCTGCGTGGGGTTCGAGCAGGCGCTGGTACCGGTCGAACACCGCGCGCCGCTTGGCGAGAATCGAATCACGGCGTTGCAGCTGCGCGTAGAGGAAGGCGGCGAGCACGTCGGCCAGCCCGAACGACGAGCCGATGTCCTGCCAGGAGTACTTGTCGACCTGGCCGAGGAGAAAGGCCTGTCGGTTGGTGCCTTTGTGGTACATCACGTGGGCCCGCTCCACGTCTTCGGCCCGGTTGACGACGAGCGCCCCACCCTCACCGCAGATGAAGTTCTTCGTCTCGTGGAAGCTGAGGGCAGAGAATCGGCCGAAGCTCCCGAGCGGCTCGCCGTTGCGCCGCCCGAACAGTCCGTGGGCGTTGTCTTCGACCAGCTCCGCGCGCGGCCACGCCTCGAGCACCGACAGGATGGCCTCGACGTCGCAGCCGATCCCGGCGTAGTGGATCGGCACGACCGCACGCACGGTGGGATCCATCAGCTCGGCCAGGTGGCGAGGGTCGAGACCGAGCGTCTGCTCGTCGATGTCGCAGAAGAGCACCCGGGCGCCCTGGCGGACGAAGGCGAGCGCGGTGGTCACGAAGCCGAACGAGGGCACGACGACCGTGTCGCCGGGAGCGATGTCGAGCAGGAGCGCGCTCATCTCCAGCGCCGCGGTGCACGACGTGGTGAGCAACACGTCGCGGGCGCCCACCTCCTCGCGCAGCAACTCGGCGGCGAGCGCGGTGTAGGGCCCGTCGGCCGACGTGTGGCCGCTCTGCTCGACGGCGGCCCGCATCAGCTCGATCTCCTCGCCCTCGATGCTCGGGCGGTTGAACGGGATGCGGGCAGGAGCGATCGGCTCCGCTTCCGATTGGCTCACCGCTTCCGCGCCGATGCTCATTCCGTGGACCCCCAGACTCGCCGTCGACCGCTCATCGGTCCGCCAAGGGTACCGGGCGCGCGTGCGACCCTTGCTAGCGTCGGCCCGCCCCGCCACCACGCTTGCCTCGCGCCCGGAGATCCGACATGGACGACAACCCCTTCATGAACGCTCTCGGGAAGATGATGGCGGGAGCCAGAAGCTTCTTCGAGGACGCGTTCGTCGCCTTGAACGTCAACGGGATCTCTGGCGACTACGCGGAGTTCGGTTGCCACCAGGCCGGATCCTTCCAGGGGGCGTACAAGGCGCTCACGGGTCTCGGCGTGTCGAGGCACATGTGGGCGTTCGACTCGTGGCAGGCCCTGCCCGACGATCATCCCCGGGATACGCACCCGGGATGGGTCCTCGGGAAGGGCGGGGTCGGCGGGGTCGACAAGTTCCACGCGGCATGCGAGCGCCTCGGCGTGCCCCGCGACGCGTACACCGCGGTCGAGGGGTACTACAACGAGACGCTCCCGCCGCTCGGCCCGAACGGCGCGCCCGCCGATGTTGCGCTCGCCTACATCGACTGCGACCTCTACTCGAGCACGGTGACGGTGCTCGAGTTCCTCGAACCGAGACTGAAGCACGGCATGATCGTGGCGTTCGACGACTGGTTCTGCTGGTCGCCGACAGAGGTATCGGGTGAGCGGGCCGCGCTCGGCGAGTTCCTGGCCGATCACCCGGAGTGGACGTTCTCCCGCTACAAGGACATCCACTGGTCGGGCGTGTCGTTCGTAGTCGAGCGCACCGACACGATCGTCGGTCGCAGCCCCCTCCAGTAGGGCGATCGCGCCTCAGATGGCCATCGGCGCGTACTGCGTCGGGAAGCCGGAGGCGCCGAAGAACCAGCTCTCGATCGCGAAGCGCCGGTTGGGCATCGACGGATCCGCGGCCGTCTGGTGGAGGCAGAGATCGTCGAACAGCACCGCGTCGCCCGGCTCGAAGATCGGCCGGACGATCGGGAGGTCGCCGGCTGCCGTCTCGGCCGTATCCCCCGACACCTCGATTCCGATGTACGTCCCTTCGGTTCTCGCCACGATCTGATCGAGTCGGCGCGGCACGATGTCGAGCCCGGGTGCGTCGTCGCCGCAATGCGACAGCGAGAGCCACAGATTGAGCGCGCGGACCTCGCCCATGAAGGATCCGTCCTGGTGCCAGGCGCCCTCGGTGGAGGGTTCGACCCGCCGGAGGGTGGTCTTCTGCACCGAGAACGGTGCGGCTTCACCGAGGTATCCGCCGATCAGCTCCGGCACCCCCGCCGCCTCGAACATCTCCACCATCTCGAACGCGAGCATCGGCGAGTCGGCCGCGAGCAGACCGCCGCCCGCCTCGATGAAGTGGCGCGCCGGGCCCCGGAACGGCGGGCTCCCGATGAACTCCTCGTAGAAGCCCTCGGCCGGAACACCCCCCGACTCCTTCCGGGCCCGTTCGTCGAAGGCGCGGTCGATCTGCGCCGCGAAACGGCTCGCGTCGTCGCGGTCGACGAGGTTGCGGACGATCATGCAGCCGTCGCGAAGGATTGCCGCCCGGAGCAACGAGGGAGTCACGTCCTCGGGAGCGAAGTCGGGGAGCCCGTCGGCCGAAGGGAGGCCACGCACATCGGGCGACGGGAACTGGGGCGCTTCTCGCTGCTCCGCCACCCATCGGAGTCCGGCGAGGTTGCGAAGCCAGAGGAGCCGTCGTTCCGACTCGCGATCGCGCGACGCCCTCGTGCCCTCGGTCAACACCGCGATCTCAGCGAGGAGCTCCTCGGCGCTGCGGGAGACGTCACGTTCGAGGCGCGACTGTTGCACGACGTTCTCCACCACGCCGCCCAGCGTAGACGCGCGCCTGAGCTTCCTCCGCGAGCGGTGGCTGGAGGGTCGGGAAGGCGGAGGCGGTTGCCTCCGGTAGCTTGGGCGACCCGGTCCGAGTCGGAGGGTTGCGCGGAGGCGTCATGAGATTCACGGTGGAGGGAGACGACGGTACGCCGATCGACTTCGAGTGCGGCGACACGGTCGCGTCCCGATGGGTGTGCGGGCAGATCCTCGTGGGCAAGACCTATCCGTTCCTGCCGTTCGTCGGCGAAGTTCGCACCGTGTTCGACGTCGGCGCGAACTGCGGTGCCGCGACGGTGTACTTCGCCCGCCACTACCCGGGCGCGACGGTGCACGCCTTCGAGCCGGGCAGCGAGCCGGCCGCGATTCTCCGGCGCAACGCCGACGGGTACCCGAACGTGCAGGTGCACCCGTTCGGGCTCCACTCGGTCGATCAGGTCGTGCCGCTCTACAAGGGTGGTGAAGACTCGATCCTCGGTTCGGTGTTCCGGCGCGACATCAACACCGACGAGAGCGAGGCGGTCGAGCTGCGTGCCGGGGGCACCTGGGCCGCGGAGCAGGGCATCGAGCGCATCGACGTGCTGAAGGTCGACGTGGAGGGCTGCGAGGTCGACGTGCTCGAGAGCCTGGCGGCGCTGCTCCCGACGGTGAAGGTGCTCTACGTGGAGTACGACTCCCGCACCGCCCGCCGCGATGTCGCCCGCCTCGTGGGCGCGACGCACGAGCTGTATACCGGGGTCATGTTCCTGGACCAGGGCGAGTGCGTGTACCTCCGGAAGGATCTCGCCGACCTCGACGAAGCGTCGGCGTACCTGCTTCACCTCCTCCGGTCGGGGAGAACCGCAGCGAACGCAGAGGCCGACGCGGTCGCGGAGGAGGTTCGATGAACGTCACCGTCGCGGGCGACGACGGCACGCCGATCGACTTCGAGTGCACCGACACGATGGTGTCGCGTTGGATCACCGGTGAGATCCTCGCGGGGAAGACCTATCCGTACCTGCCGTTCGTCGATGACGTGCAGGTCGTGTTCGACGTCGGCGCCAACTGTGGCGCGACCACGGTCCACTTGGCCCGTCACTATCCCGACGCCGCGGTGCACTCCTTCGAGCCGGGTAGCGAACCGCGGGCGATACTCGAGCGCAACGCGTCGGCCTACCCGAACGTGCACGTGCACCCGATCGGCCTCCATTCTGCCGACCAGGTCGTTCCGCTCTACCAGGGTGACGGTGACACCGGCATGGGCTCGGTGTTCCGCCGATCGGTGAACCTCGACGAGAGTGAACCGGTACAACTGAGGGCGGGAGGCACCTGGGCCGCGGAGCGGGGCATCGACCGCATCGACGTGCTGAAGGTCGACACCGAAGGCTGCGAGATCCACGTGCTCGAGGGCCTCGTCGGTCTCTTGGGAACGGTGAAGGCGCTCTACGTCGAGTACGACTCGCGCCAGTCCCTGCGCGATATCGACGCGATGCTCCACGACACCCACGAGCTCTTCATGGGCCTCGTGTTCCTCGACCAGGGTGAGTGCATCTACATCCGCAAGGACCTCGCGGATCTCGGCGGTGCCACCGAGCGCCTCCGGGAGCTCGTCGAGTCGATGCTCAGCGCCCCGGCCCGCGAGGTGTGACCGCGGGTCACGCGGCGTCGATGTCGTCGCGGTAGGTGTCGATGAGCTCGATCAGCGCGTCGCGCACCAGCTCGAGGCGGGGCGCGACCGACTCGTCGATCTCCGTGGGGATCGGGGGGGCGGGATGGCCCTCGGCGAGCGCGCGCAAGACCGCTCCCGTGTAGCGCGCGACCTCGAGGCGCGTGACCGGCCACGGCCAAACCCGCTGATCGGGTTCCCAGTCGGCCTGTTCGGCGGCCCCTCCGCCATCGGGCGGGGAGAGGTAGTGCGACATCCCGCCGATGTGCATCAGGTTCGGATGCTCGACGTGGCAGAGCTTCTCGCCGTCTTCCTGGAGGAAGATGTTCACGAGCTTGCCGGTGTCGTAGATCCAGTACTTGCGCCCGATGCTCTCGAGGCGCTGCGTTGCTGCGTCGCTCACGTCCGGGCCGGCCGACCGGAAACCGATCTTCCAGCGATCGAGGGTCGGGTCGAGCGCTTCGCGGCGATACATCGCGAAGTGCGGGCTCCCGAAGAGGTAGCCGTCGGGTGCGTAGAAGTACTCGCCCGACACGCCCATCCCACCCTCGGGCAGCACACTGTCGTCGCGCCACACACCCTGGCCGGAGGTGACGCCGGCGCAGCCTTCGTCTAGATGCCGAGCGAACTCGGCCAGGAAGGGCCCACTGGCGAGGATGTCGGGGTCGATGAAGCAGAAGAAGTTGCCGTCGTCGCGCTGGTCGTGGGCGACGTCGAGGGCCACACCGTGCGCCTCCATGGTGTCGCAGGCCACGAGCACCTCGAGCACGCGATCGGGATGGCGCGCCTGGAATTGCTCCATGAGCGCGACCTGCTCCGGTGGGCAGCCGTTCACGACGAAGCGGAACCGAGCTTCGCTCTGCGCGATCTGACTGGCCACGAAGTACCGGAGGTACGTGAAGACCTTCCCGGTCCACACGATGTTGAAGACGAATGCTTCGTCGGGTGCCGCAGTCACAACCGGTACTCCTCGCTCCGGTCTTCGCCCGGTGGTTGCTGGAACGCCTCCGGGTCGGCGACGTACCGCTCGAGGAACGCCTCGAGCAGCTC
>JBBQMI010000104.1:0-6363 GCA_038328825.1 Acidimicrobiia bacterium
CCATCCGCCGGCTCACCTCGGCGCCGCGCACCGCGGGCACGATGCAGAACGCGCACGAGTTGTCGCAGCCGATCTGGATGGTGACCCACGCGCTGTGCACCGATTCGCGACGGGCCGGCAGCGCGCCGAGCTCTCCACCGGCCCACGCACCGCCGGCGCCGGGATCGTGCTCCTCGGCGATCTCGACGATCGGTCTCCCCTGCCGTCGCGACTCGTCGAGCAGCGACGACGCCCGACCGAGGTTGTGGGTGCCGAACACCACATCGACGTGACCGGCCCGTTCGACGATGAGGTCGCGGTCCTTCTGGGCGAGACACCCACCGACCGCGATCTGCAGGTCGGGCTTGGCGTCCTTGAGGGCCTTGAGGCGTCCGAGGTGGCCGTAGAACTTGTTGTCGGCGTTCTCCCGGATGCAGCAGGTGTTGAGGACGATCACGTCGGCCTCGTCGATCGAGTCGGTCGCCTCGAGCCCGTCGGCGACGAGCAGCCCCGCGACCCGTTCGGAGTCGTGCTCGTTCATCTGGCACCCGTAGGTGCGGACGTGGAAGCGCCGGGGCGCCGGGGTGGTCACGCGCCGAGTGTACGAGGCCGGATCCGGGTCGACGCCGCGCTAGGGACGACTCTGACCCTTCATCGCCTTGTGGATCGCCTTCCACTTCTGCCGCTCCGCGGCCGCGAGCTTCGGATCGACGGACCGGGCCTCGTAGGCGAGCTCGCGCTGCAGCTTGTCCCAGCTGTCGAAGCGGGCCGGATCGATCCGCCCGTCGGCGAGCGCCTCCTTCACGGCGCAACCCGGCTCGGCGTCGTGCGCGCAGTCGGCGAAGCGGCACGAGTCGACGAGGTCCTCGATCTCGGGGAACGTGAGCGCCATCCCGTCTTCGACGTCCCAGAGGCTGATGCTGCGTACGCCGGGTGTGTCGAGGAGGACTCCACCTCCCGGGACGGGGAGCAGCGAGCGGGCCGTGGTGGTGTGGCGACCGCGGTGGTCGCTCTCGCGCACCGCGCCCGTGATCGCGACCTCGTTCCCGACGATCGCGTTCACCAGCGTCGACTTCCCCACGCCCGACGGCCCGAGCAGCACCGCGGTCCGGGCCGGGAGCAACACGGCTGTCATCTCTTCGATGCCCGCGCCGGTCTTCGCGCTCACGACGAGCACGTCGACGAGACCGATCCGGTCGCGCACGGCTTCGCCCTCGGCCGCGGCGTCGTCGCTGGCATCCGCCTTGTTCAGCACGACGACGGGACGCGCGCCGCTCTCCCACGCGACGACGAGCTCGCGCTCGATCCGATTCGGGCTCGGCTCGCGGTCGAGACCGACGACGATGAACGCGACGTCGACGTTCGCGGCCACCACCTGCGGACGCGGGATCGGACCGGAGCCGCGCTTCGAGAGCTCCGACCACCGCGGCAGGATGGTGTCGATCTTGGGCAGTCCGTCGACCGGCGGCGGGGTGACCGCGACCCAGTCGCCGACCGCCGGGAGCTCGTCGCTGGTCGCGGTCTCCATGCCGTCGGCGGTCGCGACGACCGAACGGTCGCGGTCGACCCGCGCGATCCGTCCCGGCACGAGGTCGGGCCCGACGTGCAGCTCGAAGAGGGCGGCGACACGGTCATCGGCGCCGTAGGGCGCCAGCGCGTCGAGCGATGTGGTCACCGCGCCACGGTAGGCCGGGATGGGCGGTGCCATCCCCGCTTTCGCGGCGTCGCGCCCCCGACGCCTGCGAGACTCTCCGGCCGTGCACGTGTCGGGAACGGAACTGGCTGTGTGTCTCGTGGTCGTGGCGCTCGGCGCGTTCGTGCAGGGCAGCCTCGGGTTCGGGATCAACCTCATCGTCGCGCCGGTGATCGCGGTGCTCGTCCCCGATGCCGTCCCCGGTGGCATCGTCCTGCTGTCACTCCCGCTCACCGTGACCATGGTGCTCCGGGAGCACCACCACGTCGACCGCCGCGGTGTCGCCTGGGTCATGATCGGACGCCTCCCCGGCGCGGTGATCGGCGCTGCGATCGTGGTGCTCGTGGCCCCCGATGTGCTCACCGCGTTGATCGGCCTCGCGATCCTCGCCGCCGTCGGCCTCAGCATCGTGCACCCCCACGTCGCGGTCACACGCGCGACTGCGAGCGCCGCAGGACTCACCGCCGGCGTGATGGGTACCGCCGCCGCGATCGACGGTCCCCCTCTCGCGCTCCTCTATCAGAACCACCGCAGCGAGGCGATCCGCGCCACGCTCGCGACGTGCTTCGTACTCGGCACCCTGATGTCGGCCGTCGCGCTGGTCGCAGCCGGTGAGCTCCGGTGGGAGCAGGTCGTCTTCACCATCGAGCTGCTCCCCGCCCTCGGCATCGGGTTGCTCGCGAGCCTCTGGGGAGTACGGCACCTCGACGGCCGGAGCTTGCGCCCCGCGGTGCTCACCTTCGCGGCGATCGCCGGCGCCGTCGCAGTGATCCGCGGCCTGACCTGACCCGAACCCCGTACTGGTCATCTGTGGCGTTGCAGGCCAACGGCCCACGTGACCAGTACGAGGGTCTGGGGCTAGAGGTCGGCGGATTCCTCGTCTTCGAGGACGATCTCGCCCTCGGCCTTCTCGGCGTCGAGCTCCTCGTCGGGGATGACCAGTTGGCGGATCTTCTCGCTGATCTCCACCATGAGGTCGACGTTCTCGGAGAGGAACTGCTTGACCTTCTCCCGGCCCTGACCCAGCTGCTCGCCCTCGTAGGTGAACCAGGCGCCCGACTTCTTCACGATGCCGAGGTCGACACCGACGTCGAGCAGGGAGCCCTCGCGGCTGATGCCCTTGCCGTACATGATGTCGAACTCGGCCTGCTTGAACGGCGGGGCGACCTTGTTCTTCACGACCTTGACCCGGGCCCGGTTCCCGATCGCGTCGGGTCCGTCCTTCAGCGTCTCGACCCGGCGGATGTCGAGCCGGACCGACGCGTAGAACTTCAACGCCCTGCCCCCCGGCGTGGTCTCGGGCGAGCCGAACATCACGCCGATCTTCTCCCGGAGCTGGTTGATGAAGATCATCACCGTGCGGCTCTTGTTCAGGTTGCCGGTGAGCTTGCGCAACGCCTGGCTCATGAGCCGGGCCTGCAACCCCATGTGGGAGTCGCCCATCTCGCCCTCGATCTCGGCCCGGGGCACGAGCGCCGCGACCGAGTCGATGACCAGCACGTCGAGCGCGGCGGAGCGGATCAGGATGTCGGCGATCTCGAGCGCCTGCTCACCCGTGTCGGGCTGGGAGATCAGCAGGTCGTCGACGTTGACGCCGATGGCCTCCGCGTAGACAGGGTCCATCGCGTGCTCGGCGTCGATGTAGGCGCACACCCCGCCGTTGCGCTGCGCCTCGGCCACCACGTGGGTGGCGAGGGTCGACTTCCCCGACGACTCGGGGCCGAAGATCTCGACGATGCGCCCCCGGGGTAGGCCGCCGATGCCGAGCGCGAGGTCGAGGGCGAGGGCGCCGGTCGGGATGGCTTCGATCCCGACGTGGCCACGCTCACCGAGACGCATGATCGAACCTGCACCGAACTGCTTGTCGATCTGGCCGAGGGCGATGTCGAGCGCCTTGTCAGCATTGTCACGATCCACCGATGCCTCCTGAGACTGTTCCGAGGGCTGTTCCGACTGCTGTCCACTGCCCGTTCCCGCACCGTACGGCGAGGGTGGGACAGGTACCCGAGAGCATGCGACATGCGTGGAATTCCACGCGTGTGAGCAGGGTAGGACGAACACCCGTTCGGGTCAAGCACCCCACCCCGAGCCATGCGTTGGTGCGATTGGGCCACCCATACGGCGGAGAATCGCACCAACGGGGTTGGGGTTCCCGGGGGTCAGGCGAGGGACTCGAGGCGGAGGCGCAGGAGGTTCAGGAGGGAGATCGTGGAGAACTGGCGGATGCGCTCGCGGTCGCCCGGCAGATGGGTCGACACGGCGTGCGTCGGGTGCCCCGGGACCGCGATGCCGAACCACACGGTGCCGACGGGCTGGCCGTCGTGCTCGTCGGGGCCGGCGACGCCCGTCGTGGAGATCCCGACGTCGGCGCCGAGCACCCGCTGCGCCGCCTCCGCCATCTCGCGCGCGGCCTCCTCGCTCACGACCCGCTCGGCCGTGATCCCGAGGACCGACCGCTTCACCTCGGTCGCGTACGACGCGACCGAACCGCGGAACACGCGGCTCGCGCCCGGCACGTTCGCGACGCGCGCGCCGATGAGCCCGCCGGTGAGCGACTCAGCGACGCCGAGGGTCCAGCCGCGCGCCTCGCACAGCCGGAGCACCTCGGATTCCATCGTGTCGTCGTCGACCGCGAAGATCAGGTCACCGAGGATCGACCGAAGCTCCCGTTCCTCGGTCGCGATCAGCACCTCGGCCTCCGCGGCCGTCGGCGCCTTCGCGGTGATCCGCACGACGATCCCCTCGATGCCGCGAGCGAGGAAGGCGATCGTCGGGTTGGTCTGGGCCTCGACCCGGTGCGCGATCGTCTCGGCGAGCCCCGACTCCGACGCACCCCACGTCTTGAGCGACCGTGACACGATCACCGACCGCTCCCCCGACCGCTCGAGCAGGTCGGGCAGGACATGGTCGGTGATCATCAACTTCATCTCGTACGGCACGCCCGGAACCGCGTAGACGACCTTGTTCGTGCCTCCGGGCTTCCCGCCCACCTCTCCCTGCACTCCCGGCGCGGTGCCGATCGGGTTCGGGATCACCGACGCACCCACGGGAACGTCGGCCTGGCGGAGGTTGTTCGCCGGCATGTCACGCATGCGGGTCCCGAAGAGCTTGCGGATGACCTCCACGAGCTCCTCGCGCCGTTCGAGCTCCACGCCCATCACCTCGGCGATGGCTTCGCGGGTGACGTCGTCGGGTGTGGGGCCGAGGCCCCCGCACACGATGACCGCGTCGGCCCGCTCGAGCATCTCGCGCAACGTCGACACCATGCGCGGCAGGTTGTCGCCGATCTTGCGGTGCTCGTAGGTGTCGATGCCCACCGCGGCCAGCTGCTCGCCGACCCACGAGCTGTTGGTGTCGACGATCTGCCCGAGGAGCAGTTCGGTTCCGATGGCGAGGACGTCGCAGCGCACGAGCCGGGATCCTACGGCGCGGCGGCCCGCCCCTCGGATGTTCCGGGCCCGGGTTCAGTCGGCGCGGGCCTCGACCCATCCGCTGCGCACGATGTCGAGCGCGGAGATGACCGTGAGCGCGACGGCCGTCCACACCGCGACGACCTGGAGCGCGTGGGCGTCGGCCGTGGGCGGGAACAGCACGATCCCGACGGCGAGCATCTGGATGAACGCCTTCCACTTGCCCCACTGCCGGGCCGGCAACGAGATCCCGCGTCGGGCCGCGAGCGAGCGGTAGATCGACACGAACGCCTCGCGCGCGGCCATCAGCGCGACGGGCAGCCACCACACGTCGCCGCGCACGACGAGCGCGATGAACCCGCCGAGGATGAGGATCTTGTCGGCGAGCGGGTCGAGGAACGCACCCGAGCGCGTCGTGCCGTCGCGGCGGGCGAGCCAGCCGTCGAGCCCGTCGGTCGACGTGAGCACGAACCACAGCCCGACGGTGAGCCAGGTCGCGCCCCGGTCGGCGATCAGCAGGAGCGTGGGGATCGCGAGCACGAGCCGGGCACCGGTGATGAAGTTCGCCGGCGTGGCGACGGCCGTGGTGCCGAAGCGTCGGGCGCGGGCGGGCGTGGTCGCGCTCACACCGCCCCCTGCACCGCGGCGGCGGCCGGCGCGAGCGCGCGGGCGTCGAGGTCGGGCCCGAACGCGCCGGTCACCTCGGCGGCGACGATCGCACCCGGGCGGGCGAACCCGACCCCTGTGAGACGCACCACGCCGTCGATCTCCGGCGCCTCGCGGTGCGTCCGACCCACGAGCACGTCGCCGTCGGCATCGCCCGCATCGGTCACGCCGGCCGCGGTCGCGCCGGCATCGGTCCCGTCGGCGGGATCGACGGCCTCGACCGAGTCGACGAGCACCTCGACCACGGTGCCGACGAGCGCGTCGCGGGCGTCGCGCGTGATCGGGTCCTGCAGCTCGCTGCACTCCCGCAACCGTTCCCGCGCGAGGTCGTCGGGAACGGTGGCGTCCATCGTCGCGGCCGCCGTGCCGGCCTCGGCCGAGAAGGGGAAGAAGCCGGCCCAGTCGAGCCGCGCAGCCGCGAGGAACGCGAGCAGCTCGTCGTGGTCGCGCTCGCGCTCGCCCGGGAACCCGACGATGAAGCTCGACCGGAACGCCGCGGTCGGTTCGGCCGCGCGGATGCCCTCGATCAGCTCGAGGAACCGTTCACCGTTCCCCCACCGCTTCATCCGCCGCATCAGGGGCGCCGACGCGTGCTGGAGCGACAGGTCGAAGTAG
>JBBQMI010000105.1:0-6339 GCA_038328825.1 Acidimicrobiia bacterium
TGCCCGCCGACTGCGTGTCGGTGTTGCCCGGTCCGGGCTCGGAGGTGGGCGGTGCGCTCGTCGCCGATCGCCGCGTGAACAAGATCTCGTTCACCGGCGAGACCGCGACCGGTGCAGGGATCCTCCGGGCGTCGTCCGACAACATCACCCGCGTGTCGCTCGAGCTCGGCGGCAAGTCGGCCTGTGTGGTCTTCGCCGACGCCGACATCGAACGGTGCGTGGAGGAGACGCCGATGTCGGTGTTCGGCAACGCAGGCCAGGACTGCTGTGCTCGCAGCCGCATCCTCGTGGAGCACTCGGCCTACGACGACTTCGTGGCGCGGTTCGCGGCCAAGGTCGACAAGATCCGCGTCGGTCTCCCGCTCGACGATGCCACCGAGATGGGGCCGCTCATCTCACCCGCCCAGCGCGAGACCGCCCAGCGGTACCTCGGGATCGGACGCGACGAAGGCGCGGAGCTCGTCACGGGTGGAGTGGTGCCCACCGACGACGCCCTCGCGGCCGGTTCGTTCCTCACTCCGGCGGTGCTCGCGGGCGTGCGGAACGAGATGCGGGTGGCCCAGGAGGAGATCTTCGGGCCGGTGGTCGCGATCATCCCGTTCACCGACGAAGCCGACGCGATCCGCCAGGCCAACGACAGCGACTACGGCCTGTCGGGTTCGTTGTGGACCCGTGAGCTCGGACGCGCGACCCGGGTGGCGCGGGCGCTGCGCACCGGCACGCTCTCGGTGAACTCGAACCGCAGCGTCCGCAGCGAGACACCGTTCGGCGGGTACAAGCGCAGCGGCCTCGGGCGCGAGCTCGGCATGCACGCGATGCAGCACTACACCGAGGTCAAGAACGTCTTCTTCTCGTCGGAGTGACCGTCAGACGGCCGTGGCGTGCTCTGTGAAGCTGCCCCACAGCGCGGCGTAGGGACCGTTCGCCGCGATCAGGTCGTCGTGGCTGCCGTCTTCGATGATCCGACCGTCGTCGAGCACGACGATGCGGTCGGCGGCCCGCGCCGTCTGCAGGCGATGGGCGATCAGGAGCGTCGTGCGGCCCGTCGACACGAGACCCATCGCGCGCTGGACGCGCGCCTCGGTGCCGAGGTCGAGGTTCGCGGTCGCTTCGTCGAGGAGGAGGATCGCGGGATCCACCAGCAGGGCGCGGGCGAGACACAGGAGCTGGCGTTGCCCGGCCGAGAGTGAGCGGCCCCGCTCGGTGATCGGGTGCAGGTACCCGCCCGCCAGCCCGGCGATGAAGTCGTTGGCGCCGACGGCACGCGCCGCGGCCTCGACCTCGGCGTCGGTCGCGTCGGGGCGGCCGTACGCGATGTTGTCGCGCACGGTGCCCGAGAAGAGGAAGGGTTCCTGGGGGACATAGCCGAGGCGCCGCCGGTACGTGTCGAGGTCGAGGTCGGTCACCGCAACGTCGTCGACGAGCACCCGACCGGCCGTCGCGTCGTAGAACCGCGCCACGAGCTTCACGATGGTCGACTTCCCGGCTCCGGTCTCGCCGACGAGAGCCACGGTCTCGCCGGGCGCGATGTCGAGGTCGATCCCGCGCAGCGCCTCGCCGGGCGCGCCGGGATACGAGAAGCGCACGCCCTCGAAGCGGATCGCGCCCTCGACGTGCGCCAGCGACACCGGATCGAGCGGCGCGGGCGTTCCGGTCGGGGTGGTCATGAGCTCGTCGATCTTCTTCATCGACACGCGGGCCTGCTGCCACTGGTCGAACACCTGCGACAGCTGCTGGATCGGGGAGAAGAACTGGTCGAGGTAGAGCAGGAACGCGATCACGGTGCCGGCCGCGAGGGTGCCGTTGCGCACGAGCGGCGCGCCGATCCCGAGCACGATCGCGTCGCCGATGGTGGCGAGGAAGAGCACGAAAGGGAAGTAGAGGGCGACGAGCCGCTGCGCGTCGAGACGGTCGCCGAGGTAGCGCCCGGCAACGGCGCGGAACGAGCTCACGTTTCGGTCTTCGCGCACGTACGCCTGGGCGACGCGCACGCCGGAAAGGTTCTCCTGGAAGTTCGCGTTCACGGTGGCGATGCTGTCGCGCGCCCGCGAGTAGGCCCGGTTCGACTTCCTCCGGAACAGCCACGTCGCGACGAGGAGCGGCGGGACGAGGATCATGACGCCGAGCATGAGCTGCCAGCTCATGAACGCAAGCACCACCAGGACGCCGACGAAGCTGAGCATGCTCACCACCGCCTGGATCAGCCCCTGCTGCAGGAGTTGGGAGAGGGCCTCCACGTCGGTGGTCATGCGCGTCATCACCCGGCCGGCCATCTCGCGGTCGTAGAAATCGACCGAGAGTCGCTGGAGGTGCGAGAAGATCCGGATGCGGAGCGCGAAGAGCAACCGTTCGGCGGTGCGGCCCGTGTACCGGGTGTACGCCCAGGTCGCGAACCAGTCGAGGAGCGTGACCACGAGAAACGCGCCCGATGCGAGCCACAGCGCGGTCACCGATCCCTGCGACACACCGCGGTTGATGCCGCTCCGCACGAGCAACGGACCCGTGAGCACGAGGAGTGTGTCGAGCACGACGAGCCCGAACCCGATCGAGAGCGGTCGTCGGTAGGGGCTGAGGAACTTGCGCAGCGAGAACGAATCGTCGTCCTTCGCCTCGGCGGCCACGTCGATGTCGGCGTCGTCGTCGGCCGGTGGGAGCGCGGCCAGCTGGTCGAGCAGCTCGGGCGTGGCGCTGAGCGCGATCCCCCCGCCGCCGCCGAAGCCGACGCCACCGACTGCGCCACCGCCCGCGCCCGGTCGCGCCGGCGCCGCCGCGACGGGTTCCAGGAAGGGTCGCGGTCCGCCGCCGGCGCCACTGGTCGGGTCAGCGTCGGGGCGGTTCCAGAGGTGCGGGGTGATCCCCGCCTCCTCTGCGAGCACCTCGATGGTCTCGGAGTCGCCGTCGACTTCACCGGGCCCCGCGAGCAGCTCGCGGTAACGGGCCGACTCGACGAGCAGCTCCTCGTGGGTGCCTTCGGCCGCGACGCGGCCATCGTCGACGAGCACGACTCGGTCGGCGAGTCGCAGGGTCGATCGTCGGTGCGCGATCAGGATCGTCGTGCGGTCGACCATGATCTCGCGCAGGGTCGCGTGGATCCGTTCCTCCGTCGCCGCGTCGATCGACGACGTAGCGTGGTCGAGCACCAGCACCCGAGGGTCGGGGATGTGCGCGCGTGCAATCGACACCCGTTGGCGGTGGCCGCCCGAGAGCGTGAGGCCGCGTTCCCCGACGATCGTGTCGTAGCCGTGGTGGAGCTCGGTGATGAACTCGTGCGCGCCGGCGGCGCGTGCGGCGGACTCGACCTCGGCGTCGGTCGCGTCGGGCCGGCCGTATGCGATGTTGGACCGAACGGAGTCGGAGAAGAGGAAGCTCTCCTCGAAGACCACGCCGATGTTGCGACGGAGCGAGTCGAGGGTCACGTCGCGCACGTCGATGCCGTCGAGGCGGATGGTGCCCGTCTGCACGTCGTAGAACCGGGGGAGCAGCAGACTCACCGTGGACTTGCCCGACCCCGAGGCGCCGACGAGCGCGACCGTCTCGCCGGGCGTGACGTGGAGGGTGAAGTCGCACAGCACCGGCTCGGAGCGGAGGTAGCCGTAGGTGACGGCGTCGAACTCGATGTCGCCGCGCACCCGCGGGAGGTCGTCGGCGTCGGGACGCTCGGTCACGAGCGGGTTGGAGTCGAGGAGCTCGAGGATGCGTTCCGCACCAGCCCGGGCCTGCTGCGCCACCGCGATCATCACCGAGAACATGCGGACCGGCGCGACGAGCTGCACGAGGTACGTGGAGAACGCCACGAACGTCCCCAGAGTGATGTTCCCCTCGATTGCGAGCCACCCACCGAACGCGAGGACACCGACCTGCGCGAGCGTCGGGATCACCTGCAACGTCGACGAAAGCCGCGCCTGCATCCGCACCGCGCGCACGCGCGACCGGTAGAGGGTGTTCGCCGAGTCGGTGAGGTGGGCGAGTTCGCGTTGCTCCTGGCCGAAGCCCTTCACCACGCGTACTCCGCTGACCGCTTCGTCGACCACACCGGCGACCTCGGCCGCGCGCTGCTGCGAGTCCCACGTCGCGGGGAACAACGTCGTACGCAGGCGCAGGGCCACGATCGCGATCGCGGGGAGGCAGAGCAGGGCGACGAGGGTGAGCGCCGGAGACAGGAAGAGCATGACGACGACCGCCACGACGACCATCACCAGGTTGCCCAGCATGATCGGGGTGAACGCGAGCAGGCCCTGGATCAGGCCGAGGTCGGTACTCGCGCGCGAGACGAGCTGCCCGGTCGGGAGCTCGTCGTGGCGGGCGAAGTCGAGTCGTTGGAGCCGCTCGAAGATCGCGTTGCGCATGTCGAACTGCACGTCGAGCGCGACTCGACCGCCGACGAAGCGCCGGACGTAGGCGGCGCCGAAGCCGAACGCACCGGCGAGCACGAGGAGCGCGATCCACGGCGCGATCGGCCCATCGTTGCTCCCGGTCACGTCGTCGATCACGACCTTCGAGATCAACGGGGTGAGCGCGGTCACCCCCATCCCCACGATCGAGAACCCGAGGGCGACGAAGACCTTCGACTTGTGCGCGAGCACGAAGGGCAGAAGGCGGCGGATCCATCCTCCGTTCGGCGCGGGTTCCACTGTCGGCCGGTCGGCGTCGACCCGACGGTCCGTCGGTGGTGTTTCGCTCGTGCCCGTCGTGCCCGTCGTGCTCATCGGGCCGCCACACGGTCGGCGACGGCGGCGTCGAGCGCGCCACCGAGCTGGGCGAGTGCGGCGTCGACCCCGGCGGCGTCTTCGCACCGGTCGAGGAGGGGTTGCAGGTTCTCGGCCATCGTCGCCTCCGCCCGGCGGAGGGCGGCCTCGCCCTCGGCCGTGAGCTGGAGCCGCACGGCCCGTCGGTCACCGTCGACCCGGGCCCGGGTCACGAGCTCGCGCTCGACGAGCGCGTCGACCATCGCCGACACGCTGGGCTTGGCGAGGGCGAGCTTGCCGGCGAGCGCGGTGGCCCGCTCGCTGCCCTCGTGGATCATGGCGAGCAGCCGGTACTGGGGGAGCGTGAGCTCGCCGCAGGAGCGCTCGAGCACCCGGGCGAGCCGGGCAATCGTACGGACCGTCTCGGCCCGGGGCGTGGAGTCCGGGATCGCGGGCTTCGTCATCGGCCGGAAGTCTATCGAACAGTTAGGAAAGCGAACTAGTCACGGAGCGTGAGATTTTGCCGACGCGGGGGCTCAAGTTTCGAATGCGAGGGTCGATATCTGCGACGGGGTACGGCAGGGCGGACACGGATCACGTCACGGATCAAAGGTGGGAACGGATGCTCTTCCAGATCGGTGGACTCGTCGTCATCGTGGCACTCATTGCTTTTCTTGTGATGCAACGACGCAAGGAAAGCTCGAACCGCGCGACGCGCTAAGGACGGCTCGGGTTCCCGGGCAGGCGACAGGGCGGAGGCGCCTCGACTTCGGTCGGGGCGCTTCGTCGCGTCGCGCCCTACCGGGTGACGTTGCGTGACGTGACGAGCGGGAGGTCGAGGGTGGAGAGCACGCCCGCGGGCGCGTCGCAGACCGCGGGAATCGCGTTCAGCAGCCGCATCGCCGTGGCGATGAGGCCTCCGGTGTTGTGGTCGCCGTCCGGACCTTCGAACTTCAACTCGCACTCGAGCGACGGTCGACCTTCGATGCGGATCACGTAGGAGCCGCTGCCGTGTTGCTGCGGCCAGTCGGGCGCAGCGTGGTCGCGGAGGCGGGTGACATGCTCGACGACGATCGCGGGCCGGTCGTTCACGATGCCCTGCACCTCGAAGCGCAGCGCCTCCATCGTCCCCTGCTCGATCGTGCCGAGCGGGCCCCACGCCGGGTTCAACGTGAACGTCTCGTCGGCGCCACGGCGTTCGCAGACCTCTTCGATGCGATCGAGCTCCACGCCCATCGCAGCCGCCATCATCTCCACGACCCCGGCCCACGCGACCGAGATGGAACCCGGGAGGAGCAGCAACGCCGGGTAGTCGAGCGGCTTGCCGAACCCCATCGTCTCGAAGAGCACCTCGGGTTGGTCGTAGGTCGCGTAGTTGAGGATCTCCTGGACGCGCAGTGACTCGATCTCCTCGCAGAAGCCCGCGAGCGTGAGCGGCAGCAGGTCATTCGCGAAGCCGGGATCGATGCCCGACGTGAAGAGGGATGCGTTGCCGGTGGTGCACGCCTGCTCGAGCCGCGCGACCACTCGCGGATCGGCCGACGGTGGGTAGAGCAACGACACGACCGAGCTCGACACCACGTTCTTGCCCGACGCGAGGATGCGCTCGAGATCCTTCATCGCCTCACCGGGACGCAGGTCGGCGGTGGCGGTG
>JBBQMI010000106.1:0-6336 GCA_038328825.1 Acidimicrobiia bacterium
GATGGTGCTCTTGCCGACACCGCCCTTGCCGGTGAAGAAGAGGAGTCGTCGATCGAGCAGCGCGGGCGCCGGGGAGGTCACTCAGATCCCTTCCGCTCCCGGCACATCGGCGGCCGGCCGCTACCGGCCGAAGCCGACCCGCTTCTTCTCGTCGTCGGTGAAGAGCTCGACGTAGGCGAGCTTGTCGGCCGGTACCCCGACGCGTCGACCCTTCACATCGGTGAGCCAGGCGATGCCGCCGTCCTTCACCGCGGCTTCGATCGCCGACACCGCCGCGGCGCCGGCCTTCTCGCCGTCCTTGCCGTCGGCGAGCTCGATGAGGAGCTCCTTCGGGGTGTACGTGACGCCAATGCGAATTTCCATCGTTGCTCGCTCCACTCAGTCAGGTCGGACGCGACTCTACCGAGACGACCCGACACCCCGCGGACCGGGACGCACAGGGACGCACCGGTGCCCGTCAGGTGATCTTCAGCTCGGACCGGTACACACGCTTCGGTGCGAGCTCCACGTCGATGCGCTCGGCAATGGCGGTGAACGCGCGTGCGGCCTCGCTGTTCGGGTCGACCGCCACGATCGGCCGACCGTCGTCGCCGCCTTCCCGCAACGCCGGGACCAGCGGCACCCGTCCGAGCAGCGGCACCCCGAGCTGGGTCGAGAGCTCCTCGCCCCCACCCGCGCCGAAGATCTCGTAGCGGGTGCCGTCGTCGCCGACGAACCACGACATGTTCTCGATCACACCGAGCACCGAGAGGTCGACCTTCTCGGCCATCGCCGCGGCGCGTTGCGCGACCTTCTGCGCCGCCGGCTGTGGCGTGGTGACGACGATGACCTCCGCGCGCGGGAGGAACTGCGCGATCGAGATCGACACGTCGCCGGTTCCGGGCGGCATGTCGACGAGCAGGTAGTCGGGCTCGCCCCAGTGGACGTCGGTGAGGAACTGCTCGAGCGCCTTGTGCAGCATCGGGCCCCGCCAGACGACGGCTTGGTCCTCGCGGGCGAAGAAGCCCATCGACACGAGCCGCACACCGTGCGCGCCCGGTGGGACGATCACGTCGTCGACCAGCGCGGGTGGGTGGGTCACGCCGAGCATGCGCGGCATCGAGAAACCCCACACGTCGGCGTCGACCGCGGCGACCGACTTCCCGCGTTGCGCCAGGGCGATGGCGAGGTTCGTCGTGACCGAAGACTTGCCCACACCGCCCTTCCCGGAGGCGACTGCGATGACGCGGGTGGACGCGTCGGTGAACGGGTTGGTGCGGGTGCGGGGCGGTTCGTGACCGGCCTGCGACGCGTCGACGATCTTGAGCGGGTTCGGCGGGGGGTCACCCCTCAGCACCGCTGCGGCGCGCTTCAGCTCGTCGTCGTCCATGGAGCGGGTCACGATCTCGACGCGCGAGACGTCGGGGATCGAGGCGAGGGTGGTGGTGACCCGGTCGCGGAGCTCGACCTCCGACCAGTCGGGTGGCAGGACCAGGTGGAGGGTGACGGTGGCAGTCCCCTGAGAGAACACCACGTCGCGCACCATGCCGAGGTCGCCGATGGCGACGCCGAGAACCGGTTCCTCGACCGCGCCCAATGCGGCGAGCAGGTCTGATTCTGGCGCCATCGAGCTCCCCGGGGGATTTCCACTACGGACATAGGTAGAATACCCGTGTGGACCTCTCGCCCGACCAGTTCAACGGTGCTGTCACCGCGGTCACCAGCGCATTCGGCGATCCGACGCGGCGGGAGATCTACCTCTTTGCCCGCGAAGGCGACGGTGTGACCGCGGCTGAGGTCGCCGACCGGTTCTCCCTCCACCCCAATGTCGCCCGGCACCACCTCGAGAAGCTGACCGCGGGTGGCTATCTCGACGTCGAGCTCGCCCGGGCGGAGTCGGCCGGCCGGCCGTCGAAGCGCTACCGCAGCTCCGACATCGACGCCTCGCTCGAGTTGGGGCTTCGTCGCGACGACCTCCTCTCCGGCCTCCTCGCGCGTGCGCTCGACCGGCTCGGGCCCGAGGAAGCTTCGGCGCTCGCCGACGAGGTCGGTTTCGAGTACGGCGAGGCCCTCGCCGAGAAGATGGGCCCCACCGACAGTCACCGCTCCGCCCGCACCGCCGTCGCCGCCGTTGCCGACGCACTCACCGCGCACGGGTTCGCGGCGCACGTCGACGCGAGCGGCCCCGGACTCACCATCGTGTCGGAGTGCTGCCCCTTCGGCGAGGCCGCGCAGCTCTATCCTCACGTTGTGTGCGCGATGGATCGCGGCATGATCCGCGGGATGCTCGCCGGCCTCTACGGCGCGACCGAACCCCGGTTCGAAGCCAGTCGACCCGACGGCGACGACCACTGCGTCGCCCGCGTCTGATCCGCGAGCTACCGTGAGCCAGCGCGCGTACCTCGACTTCGCGTCGAGCGCGCCGCTCCGACCGGCCGTTCTCGAGGCGATGCTCCCGTACCTTCGGGAGCACCACGCCGATCCGGGCCGACTCCATGCCGAAGGGCGCGAGACGCGCGTCGCCGTCGAGACCGCCCGGGAGCAGGTTGCGGCCCTGCTCGGCGCCCGGCCGAGCGAGGTCGTCTTCACGTCAGGCGGCACCGAGGCGGTGAACGCGGCCGTGTGGGGAGCGATGCGCCGCACCGACGCCACGTCACGGCACATCGTGACCACCGCGGTCGAGCACTCGTGCGTCCTCGACGGGTGCGAGCGCGAGGACGCCGAGGTCACGATCGTGGGTGTCGACAGGCTCGGTCGCTTCGATCCGTCGGAGGTCGCGGCCGCGATGCGACCCGACACGACGCTCGTCAGCGTGCAGCTCGCCAACCACGAGGTCGGCACGGTGCAACCGGCCGCAGCGGTCGTTGCGATTGCCCGCGACCACGGCGCGCTCGTGCACGTCGACGCCTGCACCGCGATCGGGCAGGTACCCGTCGACTTCGCGATCCTCGGCGCCGATCTGCTCTCGGTCACGGCCCACAAGTGGGGCGGCCCGAAGGGCACCGGCGCGCTGCTCGTGCGACGGGGTCTTCGGATCCCTCCCCTCCTCGTGGGGGGCGCGCAGGAACGCGCCCGTCGGGGCGGCCTCGAGCACGTGCCTGCGATCGTGGGGTTCGGGGCCGCGGCCGTCGAGCTCGCCGACGGCGGCCTCGAACGCGAAGCGCTGGCGTCGACGACACGCACCGATCGACTGGTGGCCGAGACGCTGGCATCGGTTCCCGGCGTGTTCCGACTCGGCGACGTCGAGGAACGGGTCCCCCACCTCGTGTGCCTCGGAGTCGACGGTGTCGAGGCCGAGCCGATCCTGCTGGGCCTCGATCAGGCCGGTGTGGCCGTGCACTCGGGTTCCTCGTGTTCGAGCGAGACCCTGGAGCCGTCGCCCGTGCTGGCCGCGATGGGCGCCGACGCCGACCGCTCGCTGCGGGTGAGCGTCGGCTGGTCGACAGTCGACGAAGACGTCGACGCGTTCCTCGACGCGTTCCCCACGGTGGTCGAGCGGATGCGTTCGCTGCGGGGCTGACCTGGGATGCGTGATACAACCGGGCGCATGACCCACGACTGGCCCGCGCTCGCCTCCCGCCTGCAATCGACGCTCAACCTCGCGAGCGCACCGCTCGCGATCACGTTCTCTCCCGAGCCGCTCCCCGGCGTCGACCTCTTCGACGACCCGATTCCCGCCGCGCTCGACGACGGCCGCACCGGGCGCGTCCCCGCCGGATGTGTGTTCTGGATGAAAGCGGCCGACCGCACGTTCGGCACGGTGGCGGCCGACCACGCGAACTGCAGCGTCGGCAGCCTCACCCACGGCTTCATCGGCCTCGACGAGGCGGCGACGAAGACCGATGTCGCGACGATGCTCGAGGTCGGGTGGGTGACGATGGACCTCGTGCCGCAGATCCCGGTCGTGACCGAGCGGCCCGGCGCCGTGACCTATGGCCCGCTGACCGACACGCCCGTCGATCCCGACGTCGTGTTCCTCCGCCTCAACGCCAAGCAGCTGATGGTGCTCTCCGACGCGATCCCCGGCCTGCGCATCGAGGGCAAGCCGCAGTGCCACATCGTGGCGGTGGCCAAGGAACAGGGTGAGGTCGCCGCGAG
The DNA here is from genome assembly GCA_038328825.1 of Acidimicrobiia bacterium. Lineage (GTDB taxonomy): Bacteria > Actinomycetota > Acidimicrobiia > IMCC26256 > JANYLB01 > JANYLB01. Next base: position 4,078 of record JBBQMI010000106.1, read on the forward strand.
CGTCGGCTGCGCCGCGAGCCGGACCCGCACGGGGATGCCGGCGACCGAGATGACGTGCGCGATCCCGGCGAACCGCCTGCCCGAGATCCTCGACGCGATCGAGACCAACGCCGTCGCCGACGCCGCAGTCGCCCGCTACGCCGCCGACGACGCCCAACGCTTCGCCTGATGACTCCTCTCCGTTTGTAGCGAAAGGAGCGGTATCCGCGCCTCTTGCAACGAACGGGTCGATCTCAGGGGCGACGCGCGGTCAGGCGAGCCGTTCGGTCCGATCGACCACAGACCCTCGACTCGGCCAGGACAGTCCGGCCCTGGTTGCGGCCAGGTCGAGCGCCGACGAGAACCGTTCGACGGACCCTGCGCACTCGGAGAGCTCGTCACGGGCGAGCAGGACGACCCAGCCGTCGTCGGTGGCGGCGAGGACAACCGGTGCCTGATCGTCGTGTGCCGCGCGCACGTTTTCGGGCTGATCGTCGAGGTGGTACGTGTCGAACGCGAGCGGAAGGCTCGAACGGCATGCCGTCCACGCGGGTCGCTCGCGGACGAGGCCGTGGGTGATGTCGCAGAGCGCGCAGTGTCGCCGGCCGAGTCGAGCGCCGATGAAGTAGGTGAGCTCGCCCCAGGCTGATCCGTCGGCGTCGTACACGCCGACGAGCCTGCGGATCTCCGGCTTGCCGGACGTGTGGATCGTGGGCACCCGGCCCACGCTAGGCCGCGAACTCGCGGGTCTTGCCTCGCGGCTCGGAGGGTGGCGTCCTGCCAGACTCCCCGGGTGGTCGATCACCAGTTCGCGGACCGCCGCCTCGCCGCCCTGTACGACGCGTTCTGCCCGTGGGAGCAGTTCGGTGACTACGACTTCTACCTGGGCCACGTGATGTCGGCGCGGGCGGTGCTCGATGTGGGGTGCGGCACCGGCGCGCTCCTGCGTCGGGCCCGCGAGCAAGGTCACACCGGACGCCTGTGCGGGCTCGATCCCGCCGTCGGGATGCTCGAGCAGGCCCGGACCCGCGCCGACATCGAGTGGATCCTCGGCGACCTCTTCTCGGCCGCGTTCGACCGGGAGTTCGACCTCGTGGTCATGAGCGGCCACGCGTTCCAGGTCTTGGTCGACGACGAAGAGCTCCGAGCGTCGCTCGCCGCGATCCGATCCGCGCTCACCCACGACGGACGCTTCGTGTTCGAGACGCGCAACCCGTCGGCGCGGGAGTGGGAAGCCTGGACACCGGCGAACGGGGTCGAGATCGCCGACCCCACGGGTGCCGTGGTGCGCATGGAGCACGAAGTCGAGCTCCCCGTCGAGGGCAACGTCGTACGCTTCGCGACCACGTACACGAGTCCCGCGTGGGCGCGACCGCAGGTGAGCCGGAGCACGCTTCGTTTCCTCGACGTCACCACGTTGTCGCAGCACCTCGCCGATGCCGGCCTCGTCATCGAGGACCGGTTCGGCGACTGGGACGCCACCCCGTTCACCGACGCGAGTGCCGAGATCATCACGATCGCACGACGGGCCTGAACCCGGGAGGTTGCAGCAATGGAACGTGAAGCACTGCGCGCGGTGCAGGAGCCGCTGAAGGCCCGGTACCGCGACGACCCCGATCGGGCAGTCGTCACCTTGACCGCCGAGGGCACGCTCGGCGAGGGGATCACCTGCTCGGTGGCGACAGGTCGCGCCATCGCAGAGGCGGGCCTCCATCCCGCGAGCGGTGGCGACGGTTCGTCGCTGTGTTCCGGCGACATGCTCCTCGAAGCGCTCGCCGCGTGCGCGGGTGTGACCCTGCGGGCGGTCGCGACCTCGCTCGACATCCCGGTCCGGGGCGGAGCGGTGCGCGTCGAGGGCGACCTCGACTTTCGCGGCACGCTCGCGGTCGCGAAGGACGCGCCGGTCGGGTTCCGGGCGATCCGTCTCACGTTCGATCTCGACGTCGACGCCACCGACGAGCAACTCGAGACCCTCATCCGACTCACCGAGCGCTACTGCGTCGTCCTGCAGACGATCGCGCACCCACCCGAACTCCAGGTCAGCCGGACCGCCTGACGTCGATCGGCCCGTCGTCGCTAGGTCGGCTTCTGCCAGACCGAGACGTGCGTCGTGCTGGTGCTCGTGAAGGGGTCTCGCGCCCAACTGCCCCAGCGCTCGCGGAGACACATCCCCGCGAGTCGTGCCATAAGGTCGAGCTCCTCCGGCCACACGTAGCGGAACGGCACCGAGAAAACGTCGAGCCGGCCGTCGACGACCCTGTAGTGGTGCGACGCGAGGGA
>JBBQMI010000107.1:0-6319 GCA_038328825.1 Acidimicrobiia bacterium
GATACTCGAAGACACCGTTGGGTTCGCAAGGCCCCGCGTCGCCAACGAGTACCGCGCCCGGTTGAGCTCCGACGGCGTGGGAGATGCCGCTGCGCTCCGGCGGTGGAAGCGTCGCGAGCTCCTACGGATCGCAGCGCGTGACCTCCTCGGTCTCGCCGATCTCCCGACCGTCGGGCGCGAGCTCGCCGCGCTGGCCGAGGCCTGCATTGAAGGCGCGCTCACGATCGCGGAGCCGAGCGTGCCGATCGCGGTGATCGGCATGGGAAAGCTCGGTGGCTCCGAGCTCAACTACTCGTCCGACGTCGACGTCCTGTTCGTCCATCGCGGACCGACCGCCGAGGCCGAGCAGACGGTCCGCCGGCTCCTCCAGGTCATGGCCGAACCGACGGCCGACGGGATCGTGTTCCGCACCGACGCCGATCTCCGACCCGAGGGTCGCGCGGGTGCGCTGTCGCGCACCGTCGAGGGGTACACCGCCTACTGGCAACGGTGGGCACGCACGTGGGAGTTCCAGGCGCTGCTGAAAGCGCGACCGGTCGCGGGCGATCCCGAGCTCGGCGCTCAGCTCGTGGCGCGCGCCCAGCCGTTCGTCTGGCCCGACGTGCTCCCGCCCGACGCCGTGCGCGAGGTGCGCGTGATGAAGGCCCGGGCCGAGGGTGAGACGCGGCGACGGGGTCTCACCGAGCGAGAGCTCAAGCGCGGTCGCGGCGGGATCCGCGACATCGAGTTCGCGGTTCAGCTCCTCCAGCTCGTGCACGGTCGCCACGATCCGAGCATCCGGTCGGCGACCACACTCGAGGCGCTCACGCAGCTGGTCCACGCGGGCTACGTCGACATCCGCGACGCGATGCCGCTGTCCGACGCGTACCGCTTCCTCCGCACCGTCGAGCACCGGCTGCAGCTCTGGGACGAACAGCAGACCCACACGCTCCCGACCGACGATGTCGCGCGCCTGCGCCTCGCGCACGTCCTCGGTTACCGCGGCCGGACCGACGAGTCGGCAGTGGAGCAGTTCGAGGCCGACCGGCGGCGGCATCAGGCCCAGGTGCGCTCGATCCACGAGAAGCTGTTCTTCGGCCCGCTGCTCGACACGCTGTCGGGTCGGCCGGGTCCGCTCAGCCCGGAAGCGGCTGAGGAACGGCTCCGGGCGTTCGGCTTCCTCGACCTCGGGGCGACGCGCGCCGCGTTCGCGGAGCTGACCCGAGGGTTGACCCGAACGTCGCGCCTCATGGGCCAGCTGCTCCCGGTGCTGCTCGAGTGGTGCTCGGAGTCACCCGATCCCGATCTCGCGCTCCTCCAACTCCGTCGACTCGCCGAGGGACCCACGCGCGCGGGAAACCTCGCGCGCGCGTTCCGCGAAGGCCCCGGCGCCGCCGAACGCACTTGTCGCATCCTCGGCTCGAGCCGGTTGCTCGGCGACGCCCTCCGCCGTCAACCCGAGTTCGTCGCGACGCTTAGCGAAGACGACGTGCTCGGCAAGGAGCTGACGCGTGAGCGGCTCGTCGAAGAGGCGATCGCGGTGGTGCAATGGCGTGTCGGCGACATCGCGGCGCGCCGGAGCGGTCTCCGACGCTTCAAGCGCCGCGAGCTGTTGCGGATCGCGTCGCGCGACCTGCTCTCGTTCGCCGACCTCACCACCACCGCACGGGAGCTCTCGCACCTCGCCGAGGCCTGCCTCGAAGCCGCGCTCGTCGCGCTGCGCCCTACGGTCCCGTTCGCGGTCATCGGCATGGGTCGCTTCGGCGGGCTCGACCTGAGCTACGCGTCGGACCTCGACGTCGTCTTCGTCTACGACGCCGACGGTCCGGAAGCCTTCAACGAAGCCAACCGCGTCGCGTCGGAGCTGATGGCCGAGATCGGTGCCACCACGACGGAGGGCCAGATCTGGACCGTCGACGCGGGGCTCCGACCGGAAGGCAAAGACGGTCAACTCGCGCGCTCACTCGACGGCTACCACGACTACTGGCAGTACTGGGCGCTGACCTGGGAGATGCAGGCGCTGACGAAGGCGCGGTTCACCGCCGGTGCGGCGGATCTCGGCGCCCGGTTCCTCGCGGCCGCCGAGCCCTTCGTGTACCGGCCCGACTTCTCCGACGAACAGATCCGCGAGGTCCGACGCATGAAGGCGCGCATCGAGCGCGAACGCATCCCCCCGGGAGACGACCCGCAGTTCCACCTCAAGCTCGGGCGCGGCTCACTCTCCGACGTGGAGTTCACAGTCCAGCTCGAACAGCTGCGTCATGGCGCGACGCATCCCGAGCTCCGCACGCCGGAGACGCTGGAAGCGCTCGACGGTCTCGTGCGTGCCGAGCTGCTCGCGCCGTCCGACGCCGACGCGTTGCGCGAGAGCCTCGCCTTCTGCCTCGTCGCGCGCAGCTACCGCTACCTGCTCACCGGCGGCGCCCACGACTCCCTCCCGACGGCGCCTGACGAAGCAGAGAAGCTCGGGCGCATGCTCGGCTACGTGCATCGCCCGAACGCGACGCTCCGCGAGGACTACCGCCGCGTCACCCGTCGCGCTCGGTCGGTGGTCGAGCGCGTGTTCTACGAACGAACGCCGTAGCCCGAGAGGGCTCGATCAGCCGCCGCTGGTGCCGACGTGCGACGAGACGTGACTCACGACGTTCGAGCTCGCGCCGCCGCCCTGGTCGGGACCAGTCGTGACGACCTGGTTCGAGGTCGTCTTGTTGATCTCGACGCTCGTGGAGGTGGAACCGTCACCCGAGCTCGTCGTCGAGGAGTGGTGATCGCTCGACGATTCGCTCGTGGTGGTCGTGCCGGTCCCCACGTTCGTCGACGTCGACGACTGGTCGCCCAACGCGGTCGCGCTCAGGTCGCCCGGAGGTGCGCTCGCCGAGGAGTCGGCCGACACGTCGACCGATTGCGAACCGTCGCCGCTCGCTTCAGTGACCGCGACGACGCTGTTCGTGGGCGCCGGTGCTGCCTCGGGCGCAGGATCACCCGCAGTGGTCTCCGATTGCAGGATCGGCGCGACCGGCACGCGGTGCTCCTGCTGTCCGGCGGTGAGCATCCAAGCACCCAGCGCGAGCGCAATCAGCGCGATCCCGACAGTTGCCGCTCGAACCGAGTCCGGCATCCCCTGCACTCTCGTCCATGCGTTCTGCATTTCCCGCCCCCTGGTCGTCGGCCTCATCTTCACGCAGCGCGCGACCACCGCGCAACCGCCCAGACCGAATTTCTCGGCACGGAAGCCCCAAGCGCCACACCACGAATCAGTACGACCACGCACCGCGCGCAAACCGCTCGTTCTGGTCAGGTTCTGGCGTTCCCTGGACAGCCACAGATGACCGGAACGCGGGCTGGGGTTCTCAGATGTCGTAGTACATGTAGAACTCCCACGGGTGGGGTCGCAGGCGCACCGCGTCGATCTCGTTCTCGCGCTTGTACGAGATCCACGTGTCGATGACGTCGGGAGTGAACACACCGCCGGCGAGCAGGAACTCGTGGTCGCCCTCGAGCGCGACGAGCGCCTCGTCGAGCGAGCTCGGCACCTGCGGCACCTTGGCCAGCTCCTCGGGCGGGAGGTCGTAGAGGTCGCGGTCGACGGGGGTGGGCGGCTCGGTCCGGTTGGCGATGCCGTCGAGACCGGCCATGAGCAACGCCGCGAACGCGAGGTAGGGGTTGCAGCTCGGGTCGGGGCAGCGGAACTCGATGCGTTTCGCCTTCGGGCTCTTCGAGTACAGCGGGATGCGCACCGACGCGGAGCGGTTGCGCTGCGAGTACACGAGGTTGACCGGCGCCTCGTAGCCCGGCACGAGTCGCTTGTACGAGTTCGTCGTCGGGTTGGTGAACGCGCAGATCGCCTTCGCGTGCTTGAGGAGCCCGCCGATGTACCAGCGCGCGAGGTCGGAGAGACCGGCGTAGCCCTTCTCGTCGAAGAACAGCGGTTCGCCGCCCTTCCACAACGACTGGTGCACGTGCATGCCCGAGCCGTTGTCCTGGAAGAGGGGCTTCGGCATGAACGTGACCGACAGCCCGTTCTCACGCGCGACGTTCTTCACCACGTACTTGTAGAGCATGAGCTTGTCGGCCATCGTTGCCAACGTGTCGAAGCGCATGTCGATCTCGGCCTGACCCGCGGTGCCGACCTCGTGGTGTTGCACCTCGATGGAGATCCCGACCTTCTCGAGCATGAGGACCATCTCGGAGCGGAGATCCTGGAACGAGTCCATCGGCGGGACGGGGAAGTAGCCCTCCTTGTACCGCGGCTTGTACGCGAGGTTCGGGCTGCCGTCGAGCTCGAACTCGCGGCCCGAGTTCCACACTCCTTCGACCGAGTCGAGGAAGTAGTAGCCCGAGTACTGGTTCTGGTCGAAGCGCACGGAGTCGAAGATGTAGAACTCGGCTTCGGGTCCGAAGTACGCGGTGTCGGCGATGCCGGTGCCCTTGAGGTAGTCCTCGGCCTTCTTCGCGATGTACCGCGGATCCCGCGAGTACGACTCGCCGGTGACCGGGTCCTTCACGAACGCGTTGATGTTCAGCGTCTTGTGCACGCGGAACGGATCGATGATCGCGGTGTCGGGATCGGGGAGCAGGAGCATGTCCGACTCCTGGATCTCCTGGAACCCGCGGATCGACGACCCGTCGAAGCCGAGGCCCTCTTCGAAGACGTCTTCGGTCAGCTCGTGAGCCGGGATCGAGAAGTGCTGCATGAGGCCGGGAAGGTCGCAGAACCGGACGTCGACGATCTCGACGCCTTCATCCTGCACCGTCTTCAGTACGTCGCCGGGTGTCGCCACGTCGCTTCCTCCTGATCGCGGTGCACCGGAATCTAGGCGGGGGGATCGTGCCGCGCGCTGCTGCGGCATGACGTCTTCGTTCGAACTCTGTGAATCCCGCGTGAACGACCCCCCACGGTGGGGCTCCCGGCCTCCGCATCCGCAGGACGACCTGCGAGAATGGCGCCCTTCGGGGCGATCCGCGCCCACGACCACCGGAGCACACGGATGCAGCAACAGCTGGACTACGTCCTGCGGACCGTCGAGGAGCGAGGTGTGCGGTTCGTGCGCCTCTGGTTCACCGACGTCCTCGGCTTCCTCAAGAGCTTCGCGATCACGCCCGCCGAGCTGGAGTCGGCGCTCGAGGAGGGCATGACGTTCGACGGCTCCTCGATCCAGGGTTACAGCCGCGTGCAGGAGTCGGACATGCTCGCGGTGCCCGACCCGAACACGTTCGAGATCGTCCCGTGGCGCGGCGACGACGCGCCGGTCGCGCGCATGTTCTGCGACATCCAGAACCTGTCGGGTGAACCGTTCGACGGTGACCCGCGCTACGTGCTGAAGCGCAACCTCGATCGCGCCCGCGAGAAGGGCTTCACCTTCTACACGAGCCCCGACATGGAGTTCTTCTACTTCCATTCCGCGGAGTCGCCCGAGCCGCTCGACCACGCCGGCTTCTTCGACCTCACGCACGGCGACATGGTGAGCGACCTCCGCAAGCAGACGATTCTCATGCTCGAGGCGATGGGCATCCCAGTCGAGTACAGCTTCCACGAGCTCGGCCCCAGCCAGCACGAGATCGACCTGCGCTACACCGACGCGTTGACGATGGCCGACAACGTGATGACGTTCCGCCTCATTGTGAAGCAGGTGGCGCAGTCGCAGGGTGTGTACGCGACGTTCATGCCCAAACCGATCCAGGGTGCGTTCGGTTCGGGGATGCACACCCACCTCTCGTTGTTCGAGGGCGACGTGAACGCGTTCCACGACCCCGGCGATCCGTACGGCCTGTCGAAGGTCGGCAAGCACTTCATCGCCGGCCTGCTGCGCCACGCCGGTGAGATCACCGCGGTCACCAACCAGTGGATCAACTCGTACAAGCGCTTGATCGTCGGGTACGAAGCACCGACCTACGTGTGCTGGGCGCGCAACAACGAATCCGCGCTGGTGCGGGTGCCGATCCCGAAGCGCGGCAAGGAGAGCTCGACGCGCATCGAGTTCCGCTCCCCTGATCCAGCGTGCAACCCCTACCTCGCGTTCTCAGTGATGCTCGCCGCCGGCCTGAAGGGCATCGAGGAGGGATACGACCTCCCGCCCGAGGCCACGAACAACATCTACGAGATGACCCCCGAGGAGCGCGTCGCCGAGGGCATCGGCTCACTTCCGCAGTCGCTCGCCGAGGCGGTCGAGATCATGGAAGGCTCCGAGCTCGTCGCCGAGACCCTCGGCGAGCACGTCTTCGAGTACTTCATCAAGAACAAGCGCAAGGAGTGGGACGAATACACCTCCTACGTCACACCGTTCGAGCTCGACCGCTACCTGGGAACGCTCTGAGGTCTACGGATCGTTGATGGAACCAC
>JBBQMI010000108.1:0-6315 GCA_038328825.1 Acidimicrobiia bacterium
GGCCCGTCGAAGGGGAACGACCCGAGCGAGATCGAGTCGTCGCCCATCGTCGTCGACGGGATGGTGATCTTCGGCACCGACGTACACAACAGCGACCGGGGAGAGCAGTCGCAGGTCGTCTCGCTCGACGCGCGCACCGGACGGCCCCGCTGGACGACGACGACCGCGCCGACGACCGGCACGTGGGCCACCGGTTCCGGCTGCGCCGACGTGTGGGGATCACCGTCGGTCGACGTCTCAGGCCGAGCCGTGTTCGTCGGAACGGGGAACTGCGTCACGTCGCCGAAGGGGTGGGGCCCGCTCTCGGAGGCGATCGTCGCGCTCGACCTCGACTCCGGCGCGATCAAGTGGACCTACCAACCCCACCCGCCGGGCAACGACGACCTCGACTTCGCCGGTGCGCCCAACCTCTTCGAGATCGAGGGCCGGCCCGTGGTCGGGCTCGGCAACAAGGACGCCGTCTACTACGTGGTCGACCGCACCACCGGCGCGCTCGTGTGGAGGACGCGTGCAACGACGCCCGGGATCGACACCCCCGGGAGCAACTACTCCTACGGCGGGTTCATCGGACCGGCCACCGTCAGCGGTGGTCGCATCGTCGGCGGAACCGCGGTCGGCGGGACTCCGGCGCTCCACGCGTTCGACGCCGCCACCGGCGCGATCGTCTGGCAGCAACCGGCCGCCGGCCCGACGTACGCGGCCGCCGCCGCCGTGAACGGTGTCGTCTTCCTCGGCGGTACCGACTTCACCCTGCGGGCACTCGACCTGACCGACGGTGCGGTCCTCTGGAAGCACACGATGAGCGGCGCGGTCGCGGGCGGTGCGGCGATCGTCGGCAACGACGTGTTCGCGGTCGCGGGCCTGCGCGAGCCCGGCAACGACCGGCGCAGCCGCACGAGCGGCGTGTACCGGTTCGGCCTCTCGGGAACGCCGGTCGCGTCGACGAGCACGACGCGCGCGTCGGGAACGCGAGCCACCGGTCCCCCGCCGCCGAGCCCGACCGAATGCGTCGACGCACCGTGTGCGGTGCCGTTCCAGTTGAAGACTCCGCCGGCGGGCACGCAACCGACGCTCACGTTGTCGGCGCGGATCCAGCCGTGGCGCCTCACGGTGGAGACCGACGGCCTCGGCGACCCGGCCGCGTGGCTGCGGCCCGGGAGCGACTCGGCGAAGGTCGGCGCGACGCGGTACGGCGTGTTCATGTCGGAACGCGACGACAACCCCACCGGTGGACTCGTCTGCGTGCTCGACGCCGACGGCGACTGCACCACGACGAAGATCCTGAAACCCGGCACGACGTACAACCGGATCACCGTGCTGGCGATCACCGACTCGAACCAGCTGCCCGAGCCCGCAGAAGGCCTCGACCGGATGGTCACGACGCAGTCGTTCACCCCTGCGCTCGCCCCCCGCCGATGACCCGTCCCTCCCACCGAACCCGGAGCGAACCGCCATGCGCCGTTTCCTGATCGTCACCCTCGCCGTCGTGCTCGTGGTCGCCGCACTCGCCGCGACGCGCGCCGGGACAAGACCAGCGGCATCTGCGTCGTCGGAGCGACGCACCGTCGTCTTCAGCGGTCAAGGCAACAACCTCGACGCCTACACCGCGACGAGGCCGTTCCGTCATCAGCAGGTGATCGAGACGATCGCGACCGACCCGAAGGGTCTCGACATCAACGCCCAGATCTGCTTCTTCCCCCAGGACGCCGGCAAGTCGGTCCGTCGCTTCATCGCGGGTGAAGACACGAACCAGCCCGACCCGCCCCAGGGGTGGGGCATCTTCAAGCTGAAGGGCACGAAGGTCGGCGCGTTCACGACCAAGGAGGTCGCGAAGCTCACGCCCACGTATCAGGGTTCACTCGACAACGCAGAGAACTACGGGTGCGGCTTCCTCTCCGACGGTCGCGTGCTCACGACCGACGTCGGCAACCAGGCGGCCGGCAACGGCGACGGTCAGTTGATCGTGTGGTTCCCGCCGTTCAACACCGGTGTCGGCGGCGTCGGCCAGGTCCGCTACTGCAAGATCGACGTCGCGCTCGCCACCGCGGGCGGGATCGCCGTCGACGACCGGGACCACGTGTACGTCGCGTCGGCGCGACCCCCGACCGCGGGTGTCTGGCGCTACGACGGTCCGTTCCCGACGTCCGACACCGCCGCGGGCGGTTGCGGCCAGAAGGACGGTACCGGTGCGCCACTCGCCGACGCCGCGCCCCGAGAGCTCTTCATCCCGGCGGTTGCGCCGCTCGCCACCCCCAACGCGGTCATCCGGCGTCCCGGCGGCGGCTTCTACGTGTCGAGCGTGATCAACGGCGTGATCGCGCAGTACGACGCCGACGGCACCTACGTGCGCACGATCCTGTCGCCCCCCGCCGGTGAGAGCGTCGGTGCAACCCCACTGTCGACGGGCACCCCGCTCGGGATCGGCGTCGACTCCGCCGGCACCGTCTTCTACGCCGACATCGGTATAGAGGTGAGCGCCGACGGCATCGGCCCCGGCGACAAGGTCGGCACCGTCCGTCGCATCGGGTTCAAGAACGGCAAGCCCCTCCCACCCGTGACGATGGCGACCGGCCTCGCCTTCCCCGACGGCATCGGCATCTTCGAACCCGCCAACTGACCCCCGGGTCGAGGGCGTCCGTCGTCGATCCTCAGTCCTTCTTGGCGAGGGCGCCGAGGAGGCCGCCTTCGCGGGGCGGGGCGACGCGATGGCCCGCGCGGGCACCGACAGCCATGAGGCCGACGGCGGTCGCGGCGATCGTCGCGACGGCGACGTCGGCGAGCATCGAACTCACGTCGGCGCCCGAGGCTTTCGACGCGTCGAACGCCTGCACGAGCACGGGCGTGAGCACCGCGAGCGCGACGGCGGGCCCGACGATGTACCAACCCGCGAGGATGAACACTCCCGCGTCGCCGATGCTCACGACGAGCTCGAGCGGGAGCCGGCCCTTGTACGCGTTGAACAAGGCCGCGGCGACGAGCGGCGGGGCGCAGAGCACGACCGCGACCATCCCCGACCACCCGAGGCCGGGTTCGAGCAGCACGCCGACCGCCCACCCCACCGCACCGATCGCGGCGAGCAGGAGCGACGGCACCACCGCGTGGCGGACGGCAATCCCCGAGAACTTCATCGGGAGCTGCGACGCGATCTGGGGCGTGTCGCCGTCGAGCCGCGCGGTCTCGACAAGGCTCGACGCCGCGCCGTAGCCGAGCAGCACCGCGACCGCGATGATGAGGATCGGCGGCGTGCCGTCGGCCGACGCCGCGGTCCCCGCGGCGACGATCCCGATCGCGCTGAACGCGAACGTGGCCGTCCAGCCGAGTTGGCCGGGACCACGGATGACCCCGGTGAGATCGCGCCACATCACGACGAGGTGCGACGAACGTGGCAGCCGGAGTCGGGTCCGCGCCCGACCGGCCTGCGCCCGACTGGCGCGGATGCTGAGTCGCGCCTGGCGGGCGTCGCCCATGAACACCGCCGCGCCGACGCTCTGCGCGGTCCGGGCCCGCACCCGCATGCTCTGCGTCGGGATGGAACTGCACGCCCGCGCCGCGGCGAGCGCGGCGACGAAGGTGAGCGCGGCGAGCGCCACCAGCCCCGCGATCGCACCCGCGCCCAACTCCGTGGCCCGCGCCGCCGCGCTGACCGGGTACGCAGCCCATCCCCACGGGCCCGACCAGGTGACGACGTCGTCGATCCAACCGGGTCGGCTCCCGCTCGACGCCGACACCACCGCGGCGGCGATCAGCGCGGCGCCGACCATGAGCGGGAGCGCCGACCAGCGTTGACTGAGCCGCTCCAGTCGCGGTGACGCCTCCACGAGCAACGCCACCGACACGCCGAGCACGCCGACGAGCGCGCACGCGAGCGGCAGGATCACGAGCAGCGCAACGCCCGTCGCCGGACGCAGCGCGTGGAGCACGCCGACACCGAGGAGGCCGAGCAGCACGCCCGCGATCGCGGTGATCGTCGCGGTGGTGAAGAGGCGGGGCCGCAGCACACGCCCGCGATCCAACGGGAGCGGGAGAAGCCAGCCGACGTCGGCTGCGGCAACGACGACGGGGCCGCGCCAGCGCGCGTTGCGGACGAACACACCGAGGGCGACGAACACGAGGCCGGCGAGCGCGGGCACGAGGCTGCGCACGATGACCGGACCCGTGTCGGCGCGCAACTGCGTCTCGCCGAGGGTCCGCCGGGCCCAGTCGAACACGGGATAGCCGTAGAGCACGATCACGAGCCCCGCGACGTACGCGGCGTACACCGCCTTGCCGAGCTTGCGGCGACGCTGACCGCGCGTCCGGCGCAGCCAGGCGAGGACGTCGGGCGTGGAGACCTCGAAGATCGCCGTGGTCACCGCTGAGGCCCCTCGATCACAGGTCGCCGTCGAACGACGCCAGGTCGTCGCGCGAGAGCGCGCCCGCGAAGCCGTCGCGCAACACGAGCGCGCGGTCGGCGGCGGTCCGCGCCACCTCGATCTGGTGGGTGGCGAGCACGATCGCGACGCCCCGGTCGGTCTCGGCCCGCAACAGGTCGGCGAGACGGCTGCGCGCCGCCGGGTCGAGGTGCTGCTCGGGCTCGTCGAGGATCACGAGCGCGCGAGGCCGCACGAGCACGCCCGCGAGTCGGAGCGACTGCTGCTGTCCCGCCGAGAGCACCGCAGGGAACTTGTCGGCGTGCTCGGTGAGGCGGGCCCAGGTGAGCGCGTCGTCGACGATCTCGCCGACGTCGGGCGCGCCGTGCCCCAACGCGACGAACTCCAGGTGCTCGCGGGTGGTGAGGTCGGGATAGAACGCCGACGGTCCCGCGACGACCGCCATCTGCTCCCGCACGGCCGGTCCGTTCTCGTCGAGCCGGCCTCCGGCGAACGTCACCCGACCCGCGGTCGGGATCTCGCGACCCGCCATGAGCCGCAGGAGCGTCGACTTGCCCGAACCGTTCGGCCCGACGACGGCGAGGCACTCCCCCCGCTCGACCCGGAGATCGAGCGGCGCGAGGGCGACCACGTTGCCGTACTCCCGTGTCGCACCGACCAGGCTCAGCAGCGGCTCGTCGGATGTCTCGTCGTCCACCCGGCGAGCCTACGGGCGGGCGACCCGCGACCACACAGTCGGCGACGCCCCGGAACGGCCCGGTTGCCCGCGGCGCGGTATCCGCGGTTTGCGGGCGATCTGGCCGTATCCTCGGACCATGACTGAGATCATGGACGTGCGCATCGAGAACCCGGGCGATCCCGAGGGACCTGCCGTCGTCGTCGTGATGTCGAACGGCGTCGTGCTGCGGGACCGTCTGCCGACCCTGGAGCAGGCCCGCCGCAAGGTGCTGGCGGTCCAGGCCAAGGCCTGGCCCACCTCCCACCGCTGATCCACCGCTGATCAACCCAGGGTGTCGCCGCGCGGGAGCACCCGCCGGAGGGTGATATCCTGAGAGGCGACGTCCACGCCCGGCACGGGCGGCGTCGACGGCCCTGGTCAGGCCGGCACCCGGGTGCTCCGACCCCATCTCCGGTCGGCTCCCGCAAACGGTGCGCAGCTCGGTGTTCACACCGGGCAGGCCCCCCGGGATGTGCATTCCCGGCGCAGCGACCACGAGACAGGGTGCATGACCGCTCCCATCACAGAACGGGTAACGAGCGACCTGGCCACGGCGCCGCTCACCGTGCGTATCGTCGACGATCGGCTCCACCTGTGCGCGTTGACCCCGGAGCTGCTCCCCCAGCCGGGAGGCGACGCCCCGGTCGACCTCAACGTGATCCGGCCCGTGCCCGTGCTCCTCGACGACGGCACCACCAGCCGCTGGCACGGCGTGCCCGTCGTGGGTGCCCTGCGATTCGTCGACTGGCTGTGCACCAACCGGCCGTCGGTCGACGTCACCGTGACCGCGGTCGCGTCGCTCATCGTCGAGGCCGCGGAGCTCACGGCCCAGGGCGAGGTGGTCCCCGACCTCGCGTCCGACACCACCGAGCGACGCTGGACCTGGCGACCCGCCCCCGGGATCGAGGCCGCCGCCCGCATCGGCAAGGTGTGGACCGCGGCCTCCGACGCGATCGACGACGGCGATCCCGACGACGTCCTCGGCGGCTGGTTCGCCACCGCGGTCGGTGAGCTCGCCACCGCCCGGCTCGGTCAACCCCCGATCACGTCGTCGGTCCCCGAGGCCCGCGTGCACCGCTGGGCCGACCAGGTCTCGGCCCGGGTCGGTGCCGGCGCCCGCCTCCGCTTCCACCTCAGCGCGCCCGACGACCTCGAAGGCCACTTCCTGCTCTTCGCCCGACTCCAGTCGCTGACCGACCCGACCGTCGTGCTGCCACCCCTCGGTGC
>JBBQMI010000109.1:0-6304 GCA_038328825.1 Acidimicrobiia bacterium
ACCTCGAGCTCCCCGGCCTTCGCGGGCTCGCGCGGCAACTGTGGCCCAGCGTGGTCGAGGGGACGCTCGTCCCGAGACGACGAGGATCGCGAGGGCACCCACCGACGCAAGTCTGCACGCCGGGAGCGGCTCCCGCGCGCGGCGGCGCCTGCGTCGGCTCCTCGTCACGCTCTCTGGGGGAGTGGGTGGTGGCGCTGCTTGACCCGGTACATCTCGAGGTCCGCTTCGCGCAGGAGCTGATCGGGGTCGCACGGCCCCGAGGTCCAGGCGATGCCGATGCTCACGTCGATCGGTTCGGTGGCGCCGGAGGGCGCCCGGCTCGTGACCGCGGTGCGGATGCGGTCGACGACGTCGCGTGCTCGTTCGGGCGATTCGACCCGCCGGCACACGACGACGAACTCGTCGCCACCGATCCGGCTCACCAGGTCACCCGGCCGCAGCTGTGACCGGATCCGGTTGGCGACGTCGATGAGAGACCGATCGCCGGCCTCGTGGCCGTGCTCGTCGTTGATGCGCTTGAACCCGTCGAGGTCGCAGTAGAGGACGGCGAGGCCTCCGGGGCTCTCCGGGTCGAGGCGGCCGAGTGCCTGTCGGAGATCGGCGAGCAGCTGGGTTCGGTTGGGGAGCCCCGTGAGTGGATCGTGGAGCGACCGGTGGTGGACCGCAGCCTCGCCCCGCGACCGCTGCAGTGTCGCGGTGAGGATCTGTGCGAACGCGCCCACGTAGGTGCCGAGCGCGTCGTCCCAACGTTGATCCGCGGACTCGGCCCAGTGGACGACGAGGACCGCGAGCAGGACGCCATCGGGCGCGACCGGTACGACGAGTTGGGAGCGCACGCCCGCGCGCCGCAGACGAGCCGCCGCGGGACCGGGGAGGTGGTCCGCGGACTCGGCGTAGGTGAAGTCGAGCGCGCCGGACCCCTCGACGGGCCCGAGGTCGCCCAGCGTGATCGCACCGAGCGCTGGGGGGACCCGACCCGTCGCGCGCGCGGACCACTCCGAGACGACGTCGAGCGAATCGTCGTCGTGATCGACGATCGCGATGAACGCCCGGAACGCGTGGAAGAAGTTCCCGGCCTCCGCGAGCGCGTCGGTGACGATGCCCGACACGGCCTGCCAGGTCGCGCCTGCACAGCGCTGGGACGTTCGCTTGAGCAGGTCCTCGAAGTCGCGCCGGCGGCCCGGGAGCACGTTCCGGGGATCGAGCGGTCGCAACGAGAGCACGATTCGGCGAGTGCCATCGGCAGTCGTGGGGGTGTTGGCCGTGATCTCGACGTCGACCCAGTGCCCGTCGGCGTGCGCGACCCGGATCTCGACCGGGATGTGGATGCCGTCCTTGCGGGCCGTCTCGTGCAGGGCGCCGGCGGCGTAGCCGAGGTCGTCGGGGTGGACCTTCTCGAAGACGTTCGTGCCCGCGTGGGCGATCGGGTCGTAGCCCAGCAACGCCTGCGCCGACGGCGACGCCCAGCGCAGGGTCGCGTCGGAATCCACGACGAGGAGGGCGTCAGGTGCGTGCTCGGCGGCGAATGCCGCTCCCATCAGCGGGGCGTGCTCGTTCATGCCATGGTTTTCGGCACGCTCGGGGCCCGCCTGAACCGCTGCCGACCGAGACGGATTTCTTTCCGACGGCCAATCGTCGGGCGCTCCTCCAGGCGGGCATCAGGGGGTGCTGTCCGGTTCCGTCGGCGAGTCCGGGATCGAGGGACCGCGACGCGGCAGTCCCATTCGCGAGCTGGCGTCAGTACCAACCGCTGCAGTGGAAGCGCGTTCCTCGACAGCGCGGAGGTCGCGTTCGATCAACTCGACGAGGCCTACCAACTCCTGCGCGACGACGAGCCGATCGACTGGAACGATCCCGAATGGCTGACGGAGCGCACCCGCCAGCTGCGTAGTCGCATCACGCACGCCAGCGAGCTCGAACACGCGGTGCTCGAGTACCGAGATGCCCTGTACCAAGCGGGTGTGTTGCAGCGGCGCATCCAGCGTCACGACGCTGCGTTGCATCGTCAGGTCGAGATCGAACGTCTCCGCGCCGACGGCACGCTCTACCACGAGGAGCACCGGAGCCAGAACCGGCCCGCGCATGTCGACGTCGACCCTGGCGCCTGGGCGACAGTCAAACGTGAGTCCATTCGGCTGCACGAAACGGTCGGCGCGAGGGTTGGCGGACTCGTGGTGCAGTTCACCGATGCAGGCGCACCCCCTTCCCACTCGTCTGTACGCACGTCCGAACACCGCTTTGCTCGCCTGTGCGTCTGCGACGAACGGTGGGCGACGTTCCGTGGCATCGCAGTTGACGCGCACGAGCCCGTTGCGAAAGCGGCGGGCAAGTCTGTGGAGGCCCGGGAATGTTGACCTTCAGCGGTCAACTCTCGGGAAGCCGGGCCGGTTCCTCGGGTGGTTCAGCTCATCGCGAGCTGGTGGCGCCGTAACTTGTTGAGGTTGTGGGCGGCGCAGAGGAGCTGCCACTCGGATCGCGCTGCTGCAAGCCCGCGCCTCGAGAACCGGCGGGCACCGCGGCCGTCTTTGATCTGCCCGAAGACTGGCTCGATCGTCGTTCTTCGCATCTTCATCATGTCCTTGCCACGATCCGATTTGAGTTTCGTCTTCATCGTCGCGACGTGCGCGTCACTCTTCGATTCCGACGGCTTGCCATCTTTCCGAGGCTTGCCGCGACGGGCGTGTTTCGCGACCGCGATGAACAGCTCGGGTGCCTCCGCGATCGAACCGTCGACGTTCTCGATGCGCCAGTAGCCGGCATCCGCGACGAGAGTCTCGGGGCGTTCGTCGATGCCCACCGCCGCGAGCGTCGCGCTGGTCGCGTCGAGCATCACCGGAAGCTGTTCCAGGTCGTTCGCGGACTGGGTGACCTCAGCAACGACGACGACTTGGTCCTCGGTGCACGCGGCCTGTGCGTTGTAGCCCTGGACCGACCCGCCCCGACCGCGCATCAACCGACTCTCCGGATCGGTCGTGTTCGCCACCGCGTTCGGCTGCGGCGCCTCGCTGCGCGGTCTCGGACGGAACTCCCGAGGCTCCAATCTCTTCACAGCCCGGGCCGCGTTCATCGTCGCGGATCGCTCCTCGAACCGCTTCGCCCTCGCCTTCGCGGTGCTCTCAAGCCGGTCCTTCGCCTCCTGCAGCCGGGCCAGTCGCTCAGCCCGGCCGGCGAGCTGCTTCGGCGTCGGGTCCGGCGGCGAGTCGTCGTCCTCGGCCCGGTCGGTCGCCTCCGCGTCGTTGATCATCTCGGTGACGGTCTTGGAGAGGTCCTCCAAGGTGCGATTCGCGTCGGTCGACGCGTCCGAGCCGATCTTCGTGCCGTCGAGCGCGACGACCCCCAACCGCACGAGGCCGGCCTCGGCGCAGAGCCGCAGCGAGTCGATGAACAACTCGGCGAGCGCATCCGCGTGGCGGCTCCGGAACCGGGCGATCGTCACGTGATCCGGAGCCAAGTTGCCGGCCAGGACCCGGAACGCGACGTCTTCGACGCAACGCCGTTCGATCACCCGCGACGACCGCACACCGCTGCAGTACGCGTAGAGCAACAACGCGACCATCACCGCCGGGTCATACGCCGGTCGACCGTGCCCGTCCGCCCGGTACGCGCGACGGAACCGGTCCAGGTCGACCTGATCGACCACGTCGATCACGAACCACGCGAGGTGATCCTCAGGCAACCAGTCCGCCATGTCCGGCGGCATCAAGAATTGCTGAGCCCGATCCCCCGACACGAAGTTGTACGCCATCGACGCATCATGCGCCCCCACACCACAAAACTCGAGCACCCACCGACCCGGGTTTTCGCAACGGGCTCGTACGTGTCAACCGCGCGTCTCGTCGGACTGGTCGTCGAGGCCGAAGCCGTTCGGCTCGGCTGGCGCGCGCCCGGAGGCGCGCGATGAGCGGGCATCGACGCTTCGGCGCGATCCGCAAGCTCCCGTCCGGGCGATTCCAGGCTCGCTATCGCGACCCCGAAACGAACCTCTACCGCACAGCAGAGCAGACCTTCGCCACGAAGACCGCGGCCGGTCAGTGGCTCTCGATCGTCGAGGCCGACCTCGCCCGCGGGCTCTGGCACGACCCGAAGCGAGGCGAGGTGCTCCTGGTCGACATCGCGGACGCCTGGTACGCGACCAAGGTGCACCTCCGAGAGACGACGAAGCACAACTACCGCTCGATTCTCGATCACCACGTGCTTCCGACCTTCGGTCAGTCGCCGATCGGATCGATCACCACGCTCGACGTCCAAGCTTGGCTCGGCGCCCTGCACGCGAACGAACGATCAGGACCCAACACAGTCGCGAAGACGTACAAGGTCTTTCGCACCGTCATGGAGTCGGCGGTCGACGCCGGACTGATTCTTCGGAACCCGTGCCGCATCAAGGGCGCCGGCACCGAGCGGCTCCCCGAGATGCGCTGCGCAACTGTCGAGCAGGTCACCGCGCTCACGTACGCCGTCGAGCCGAGGTGGCAAGCGCTCGTTCTGCTGGCCGCCTACTCGGGGCTCCGCTGGGGCGAGCTCGTCGGCCTGCGCCGGCGCCACGTCGATCCGCTGCACAAGACCGTGCACGTCGTGGAGCAGTGCACCGAGGTCGACGGTCGCTTCGTGTGGGGAGCACCCAAGACCGCAGCCGGAACGAGGACCGTCTCACTCCCCTCCTCCATCTGCGACGTGATGGTCGACCACATCGCCCGATGGAGCGCGCCCGGGGTCGACGGCCTCGTCTTCGTGACGGCGGAGGGCACGCCGCTGCGCCGGGAGAACTTTCGGAAGCGTGTGTGGTTGTCCGCTTGTCGGGCGGCCGACCTCGAGGGCTTCCGGTTCCACGATCTTCGCCACACGAACGCCACCCTCGCCGCCGCGAGCGGGGCACCCCTCCGGGCGCTCATGCATCGCCTCGGCCACAACTCGGCCGCGGCGGCGCTCCGCTACCAACACAAGATCGAAGGCCAGGACCAGGCGATCGCCGAATTCCTCGATCAACTCGCGGCCGCTCGCACCTGTCCCGGTGCGTTCCGGGTTGCACCGACGCGATGAGCCACCGAACGGCCGTGTCGTCGATCTGTGCGGTGCTGGCCGATGGCACGGTGCGCCCGTACCGGGCACTATGCGTGCGTGTCAGATCTTCCGAACCGTCTCGTGGCCGTCGTTTTCGAAGTCTCTGATCTCGACCGGTCCGTCGCGTTGTACCAACGGGGATTCGGCTTGGACCTGCACCGCGCCGATCACCACGGCGACGACCGCTGGACGAGCGGAGACCACGCCGCCGCCTCATGGTCCGACGGGGCGTTCATGCACTTCGCGTTGTACGCCGCGAAGGACGGCACCGCAACGAATCAGGCTCAGGTTGCGTTCGCCGTCGAGGACCTTTCAGTAGCGCATCGACAGGCGACGCTCGCTGGTGCCGAGGTTCTGCACGAACCCAAGGTGCAGCCGTGGGGGTTGTCAGCCCGATACTGCGACTTCGACGGCAACGTGATCGAGCTGACCCAGCGCACGTAGCTGCCTGATTGAGTCGGGGTGACGTTGCGGGCTTGTTCGTAGCGTCGGTGGGGTGCTGCGGTCGTTGCTCTCGAACTGCCTGCCACTCGCTTGTCGGGTTGGCTTTCGACACGAGTTGCGCGGCCGTGGCGCTCTGCCGTGGTGTGGCTCGAAAGAGGTCAGCAGATCACGTCTCGAATCAGGAGTGCCCACCACGGTCTTCACCCATTCAACGAACGGGAGGAACCTCCGATGGTGATGATCGGTATCGACCCACACAGGCGAACCCACACGGCAGTCGCGATCGACGACCGGGAAGTGGTCGTCGCCGAACGGCTGGTGCATGCACGGTGTGGTCAGGCCGCGGAACTCGTCGCGTGGGCCGACGAGTTCGACGGCGGCGACCGGACGTGGGCGATCGAGTCGGCTGGTGGCCTCGGCTACTTGTTGGCCCAGCAGCTCCTCGCGTCAGGTGAACAGGTCGTGGACATCCCCGCGATGCTGGCGTCGCGGGTACGGCTGTTGGGTTCGGGCCGTTCAGAAAAGAACGACCCGAACGATGCCCGTTCCGTCGCGATCGCGGCTCTGCGGGCACCGGAGTTGATCACGGTCCGGATCGAAGACCACGCGACGGTGTTGCGGTTGTTGTCGCGCCGTCATTCGCAGATCGCTCAGGCCCGCGACAAAGCGGTGTGTCGGTTGCATGCCCTCGTCGGGGAGCTCGTCGCGGGTGGGATCACCAAACAACTCGTTGTTTCACGGGCGTTCTCGCTGCTCGAGTCGCTTGAGCCGGTTGGTGCTGTCGCCCGAGAACGTCAGCGCC
>JBBQMI010000110.1:0-6255 GCA_038328825.1 Acidimicrobiia bacterium
TCGCCGACCCGACGGGTGGCGAGGGCCTCTGGCTCGAGCTCGACGGCAAGCAGTTCGTCGCGATCGTCGCGGTGCCCCCGGGGCGGTCGGGCGACTGCACCGTGCGCTGGCGTGACTCCGTCGACGCCTACGAGGACTGCAAGGGCAAGCGCTACCGCGCCGGCGAGCTCGCGACGTATCCCCTCGAACTGCGCAACGGTTCGCTCTTCGTCGACACCCGAAAGGCCCGACCGCCGACCGGCTAGGAGACCCGGCCGGTCAGAGCTTCTTGAGCGGCGCCCACGCGAGCAACAGACGCTTCTCGCCGACGTCGCGGAAGCGCACGATGGCCTCGGCCTTGTCGCCCTGGCCGATCACGTCGGTGATCACGCCCTCGCCGAACTTGTCGTGGCCGACGTCGTCGCCGACGCGCAGGCCGAGCTGCTCCGCGCCGTTCCCGCCGGTCGGTTGCGATGCCTGGCGCACCGCGGCGTTGACCACGGCTTCGCGGTGGCCGCCGAGACCCGACCGCGACGACCGGCGCTCCTCGCCGATCGCGCGCACGAGCTCGTCGGGGATCTCGCGCAGGAAGCGACTCGGTGGGTAGTACTCGGTGGCGCCGAACAGGCTGCGCGACCACGCGTGGCAGAGGTACAGCCGTTCCCGGGCGCGCGTGATGCCGACATAGCAGAGCCGTCGTTCCTCCTCGAGCTCGTCGGGCTCACCGAGGCTGCGCGAGTGCGGGAACACGCCGTCTTCCATCCCGGTGAGGAAGACGACCGGGAACTCGAGGCCCTTCGCGGTGTGGAGGGTCATGAGCGTGACCGACGAGTTCGCCTCGCGGTCGTCGCCGTCGAGATCGGTGACGAGCGAGATGCCCTCGAGGAACGCCTGGATCCGCCCGACCCCGGTCGGCGACGGCGCGTCGGCCGCATCGGTGCCCGCGATCGCGGCGAGCCCCGAGGCCGGCACCGCGGCGCGCTGTTGGTCTTCGATCTGCTCGTCGAACTGGGTCGCCACCCCGACGAGCTCCAGGAGGTTCTCGATGCGGCCCTGGGCCTCGATCGAGCGCTCGGCCTCGAGCTCGGCGAGGTAGCCGGTGCGCTCGAGCATGGCGTCGAGCGTCGGCCCGACGCCCTGGCCCGCGTCGGCTTCGAGACCGGCGATCACTCCGAGCAGCTCGCGGATGCCGCCGAGCGCCTTGCCGGTGACACCTGCCGTGGCTGCCGACGCGAGGGCGTCGCGGAACGGCACCCCGGCGCCCTGCGCGTACGCATCGACCTTGCGAACCGACGTGTCGCCCACGCCGCGCCGGGGCGTGTTCACGATGCGCTTCCAGCTCACTTCGTCGTCGGGGTTCACGATCGCGCGCAAGTACGCGAGCGCGTCCTTCACCTCGCGCCGGTCGTAGAACTTGGTGCCGCCGATCACGCGGTACGGCATCCCCGCGCGCACGAGCGACTCCTCGATCACGCGGCTCTGGGCGTTGGTCCGATAGAAGACGGCCATGTCGTCGAACCGGTGACCCTCGGAGTCGGTGAGCCGGTCGATCTCGTTCACGATGAACGCGGCTTCGTCGTGCTCGTCTTCGGCCTGGTAGCGCGTGAGCAGCTCGCCACCGATCTGATCGGTCCACAGGTGCTTGGGCCGACGCGCCGCGTTGTTCGCGATCACCGCGTTGGCGGCGTCGAGGATCCGTTGGGTGGAGCGGTAGTTCTGCTCCATCACGATCACGCTGGCGTCGGGGAACGCCTCCTCGAACCGCAACAGGTTCCGGAAGTCCGCCCCGCGGAACTTGTAGACGCTGTTGTGGGTGACGATGCCGTCGGCGACGAAGTTGTGGGTCTGCGCGACGTCGAGGTCGAACACCGGTCCGTCGATCGGGACGGATTCGATCCCCGTGACGACGTCGAACGCTCCGTGCCGGTCGACCATCACCATGCCGGGTCGCACCGACGAGGCCGGGAGGAACGGCAGCGTGTTCTGGGTGGGGTTCTCGCCGTCGGCGTTGGCCGCAAGTCGCGCGACGTACCGGACCGACACGTCGAGCACCGCGCCGATCCGCTCGACCGTCGTGGCGATCGCCCCGAGATCGGCGCTCGCCGTCTCGAAGCGCCAGCCCGCCGATCCCTTGCGTGCCGGACGGACGGACAGCCCGAGCTCTTCGAGCGCACGTCGACCCTCGTCATCGCTGCCGAACAGCGCGACCCGGTGCATCGTCGACCGACCCCGTCGATCGCCGCAGAGCACGACGGACAGCCGCCGACGCGGTGCCGCCGAACGGGTCGTCGTGGTCTGGGCGCTGTAGTGCGGATGCTCGAACGAGAGACCCTCGTCGCCGAGCAGTCGCAGCCCACCCTTCTCGGTGTCGAGTGACGCGAACAGCCGATCGAGCAGCAGTTGGTTCCCGACGAAGCTGCGGTTGTTCGCGGCGTCGCGGACGCGGGCGACGAACGGCACCGTCGGCAGTCCGTAGCGAGCGGCGATCGTGGCTTCGGCGAGTCGGGCTTCGGCATCGGTCCCGTGGACCGAGACGACCCACACCGCGTCGGCGTGCTCTTGGCGGCACCGCTGCCACGGCCCGAGCACCGGCTTGACCTGCCCGGCGGTGTAGGTGCGCGACGTGCCGACGCGGAAGCCCACGCCGGCCTTCCACATCACATAGGTCATGTGCTGTTGCGGCGTGAGGCCGCGCACGAAGCCGGCGAAGTGCACGTGTTCAGGGGTCGACACGATCCGGCGTCCGCTGCCGAACGTGATCGCGACCCCGTCGTTCGCGCTCGACCGGTGCACGCGGGTCACGTCGGCCGGGCGGAAGTCGCCGCTCCCGTAGCACGAGAGCACGCGGTCGCCGACGGCAACGGCGCGGATCGGCTTGGTACTCCCATCGCCCATGGTGACCGGGGTGTCGGCCTGCAGACACTGATCGGCGTCGCCGACGACCATCACGTTGCGGTGCTCGGCGGTGAGGAGACGCACGATCTCCCACTGCGCCATGTTCGTGTCCTGGAACTCGTCGACGAGCACGTACTCGAAGCGGTGCTGCCACCGGGCGAGCACGTCGGGGTGCTCCCGGAACAGGCGCACGACGAGGAGGAGCAGGTCGTCGAAGTCGACCGCCGAGGCGTCCTGCAGGCGCTTCTGGTACTCGACGTACACCTCGGCGACGCGGCGTTCGAACGGTCCGACGGCGCGGTCGAGCGCGTCGGTCGGGCTCACGAGATCGTTCTTCATCGCCGAGATGAGGCCCTGGGTGCGGCGGGCCGGGAACCGCTTCGGGTCGAGGTCGAGATCGCGCCGGACGTAGTCGGTGAGCCGGACGGCGTCGGCCTGGTCGTAGATCGAGAACGACGAGCGGTAGCCGAGACGTTCGACGTCGCGCCGCAGGATCCGTGCGCACGCGGAGTGGAACGTCGACACCCACATGCGACGCGCCACCGGACCGACGAGCGCCTCGACGCGCTCCTTCATCTCGCCCGCGGCCTTGTTCGTGAACGTGATCGCGAGGATCTGGAACGGCGAGAGGTTACGCGTGCCGACGAGGTACGCGACGCGGTGCGTCAGCACGCTCGTCTTGCCCGAACCCGCGCCCGCCACGACGAGGATCGGCCCGTCGGGCGCGCTCGCGGCCTCGCGTTGCACGGGGTTGAGCCCGGCGAGGAGATCGGCGGGCCCGCCCCGCGGGGGAAGTGGGGTCGAGGGCGCGGCGCTGCTCATCACCGGCAATCGTACAGGTGTTCGATCCGCGTGCTCGGGCCGATCAGGGTTCGGTGGGACCCTCGGCGGTCTCGAGGCGCAACTCGGTGGTCACGTCGGGCGCGGGTGGCGCGACGAGGTCGACCGCGACGGCTGGATCGGCGTCGTCGCGATACGACCGCAGGAGACGCGTGCGCTCCGGGTTGAGCGCGACGGTGAACGAGCCGTCGTCTTCGATCTCGAGCGCGTAGTACGACTCCCAGTCGCCTTCGAACGACGGCGACGTCGGGTCCGCGCCGCGGGGCATGCGTCGGAAACGCATGCGCTCCGTGTCGAAGAGCCAGATGCTGTGCGAGGTGTCGATGCGCTCCATAGAGAAGCAATCAGGGTAGCCGCGCCCGGGCCGCGTTCCATCAGCGGCCGGTCATGACTCAACGAGGAATTCGGCCGGTCCCTCGCGCACCGGCCGACGCCGCATCATCACCCGGATCCGGCCCGTGGTCGCGGATCCCCGAGCCCTCACGGAGCGCGGCCGCGGACCCGTCAGATGCCCGCCAGCCGACCACCCACGGTGCCCGGAACCGATCTCAGCCGGCGGTCTCCATCGCGGGTGCGTAGGTGCCCTTGCTCGCTGCGCTGTTGAGCTTGGCCCGGTGCGAGAACGCGGCCCGGCCGGCGTCGGCGTTCGCGGCCTCGCCCTTCCACGCCTGGAGCGCGGCCGACTGGAGCGCCCGGCCGTACGAGAAGCTCAGCGCCCACGGCACGACCTCGCCGGCGGCCTTGCGCTTGTTCATCGCGTCGAGGTTGGCGGTGGCGGCTTCGTCGGACTGACCACCGGAGAGGAACACGATGCCGGGCACAGCGGCGGGGACCGCGCGACGGAACGTCCGCAGCGTTGCGACGGCGACCTCGTCGGGCGACGCCTGCACGGAGGCGTCGGCGCCCGGGAGCACCATGTTGGGCTTGAGGAGCGTGCCCTCGAGCTCGACGCGCTGCTCGAACAGCTGCGCGAAGAGCGCCTCGAGCACCGCGGTGGTCACCGCTTCGCACCGTTCGATCGTGTGGTCGCCGTCCATGAGCACCTCGGGCTCCACGATCGGCACGATCCCCGCTTCCTGGCACAGCGCGGCGTACCGGGCGAGCGCGTGCGCGTTCACGTCGATGCAGTACTGCGACGGGAGCGTCGCGGAGATCGAGTACGTGGCGCGCCACTTCGCGAAACGCGCACCGAGGTCGTAGTACTCCTGCAGACGTTCGCGCAGTCCGTCGAGGCCCTCGGTGACGGTCTCGCCCGGCGCGCCCGGCAACGGCTTCGCGCCGGCGTCGACCTTGATGCCGGGGATGATCCCCTGACGCTCGAGGATCTTCACGAGCGGCGTGCCGTCGGCGGCCTGCTGGTGGATCGTCTCGTCGAAGAGGATGACGCCGCTGATGGAGTCGCCGACGTCGGGCGACGTGAAGAGCAACTCCCGGTAGTCGCGCCGGCTGCTCTCGGTCGACTCCGTGCCGATCGAGTCGAAGCGCTTCTTGATCGTTCCCGTGCTCTCGTCGGCGGCGAGGATCCCCTTGCCCGGCGCGACGATCGCCAGTGCGATTGCGGCCAGATCAGCCATGTCCCAACATCCCCTTCATTCCCACTCGATCGTTCCGGGCGGTTTCGACGTGACATCGTAGGCAACCCGGTTGACCCCGGGCACTTCGTTGATCACACGTGACGCGATGCGTTCGAGCACGTCGTACGGCAGGCGCGCCCAGTCGGCGGTCATGGCGTCGTCGGACGTGACCGCCCGGACGATGATCGGGTACGCGTAGGTCCGGTCGTCGCCCATCACCCCGACGGTGCGGACCGCGGGCAGCACCGCGAAGCTCTGCCAGATCTCGCGGTACAGACCAGCCCGGCGGATCTCCTCGACCACGACCGCGTCGGCCTGCTGGAGGATCTCCACCCGCTCCGGCGTGATCGCGCCGACGATGCGGACCGCGAGGCCCGGACCGGGGAACGGCTGGCGCCAGACGATCTCCTCGGGGAGACCGAGCTCCTCGCCGACCGCGCGCACCTCGTCCTTGAACAGGTGCCGCAACGGTTCGACGAGCTCGAAGTCCATGTCTTCGGGGAGACCACCGACGTTGTGGTGCGACTTGATCACCGCGTTGTCGGAGCCCCCCGACTCGACGATGTCGGGATAGAGCGTGCCCTGCACGAGGAAGCGCGAGTCGTCGTGCTCGCGCGCGACCTCCTCGAACACACGGATGAACAGCTCCCCGATGATCTTGCGCTTGCGTTCCGGGTCGACGATGTCGTCGAGGGCGGCGAGGAACCGGTCGCCGGCCTTCACGTGCACGAGGTCGATCTGGAACTGACGGCGGAACGTCTCCTCGACCTGATCCGCCTCGCCGCGCCGCAGCAGGCGGGTGTCCACCAACACGCCGGTGCGCTGGCCGCCGTTCGCTTGGTGCACGCGCGCGGCCGCGACCGCAGAGTCGACGCCACCCGAGAGACCGCAGATCACGCGCTCCGTACCGACCTGGGCGCGGATCTCGGCGACCTGCTGCTCGATGATCGACGAGTTCGTCCACGTC
>JBBQMI010000111.1:0-6249 GCA_038328825.1 Acidimicrobiia bacterium
CATCTGCTCGGATCTCGCGCTCACGGAGGATCGTCTGCAGGCGGGCGATGTTGCGGCGGACGTCGCCGAGGCGCGCCGTGTTGTCGAGCTGGCCGGTGGCGTGCTGGAAGCGCAGGTTGAAGTGATCCTCCTTGGCCTCGAGCAGCCGCTGGATCAGCTCACCGTCGTTGAGCTCGCGCAACTCTTGCGTGGGGTTCGCCATCTAGGATCGATCCATTCGCTCGCCGGTGCCGCGAGGGTCGGTGCAGGTCCGCTCATTCCACATGCAGATTCGGCCTATGCCTCGTCGGTTCGAACGACGAACCGGGACTTGATCGGGAGCTTGTGCATCGCGAGCCGCATCGCCTCGCGCGCGGTCTGCTCGGGCACACCCGCGAGCTCGAACATCACGCGTCCGGGCTTCACGACCGCGACCCAGTGCTCCGGGTTGCCCTTGCCCGAGCCCATGCGCGTCTCCGCGGGCTTCTGGGTGACGGGCTTGTCGGGGAACACGGTGATCCAGACCTTCCCGCCCCGCTTGATGTAGCGCGTCATCGCGATACGTGCGGCTTCGATCTGGCGGTTCGTGATCCAGCCCGGCTCGAGCGCCTGGATCCCGTAGTCGCCGAACGTCACGCGCGTGCCGCCCTTGGCGACCCCGCTCATCCGTCCTCGCTGCACCTTTCGGTGCCGCACCTTCTTCGGCATCAACATCGCGGCAAACCCTCAGTCTTCTTCGCTGCCGTGGAACTTCGGCGCTTCGTGGTGCTCACGGGTCCGACGCTCGATCTCTTCTTCCTCCGCGAGGAGACGCTCGAGCTCGGGATCGGCTTCCTTCACGAGGTCGGTCGCCTCGGCTGGGGCTTCGTCGCCCACGGACGACGGATCGACCTCGACCGACTCGGCGGCCGGACGACGACGACCACCACCGGCACGCACGACCCGACCGGGCTGGTTGCCCGCGGTGTCGCCGACGGCCATGGCTGCTTCCTTGGCGATCTTGTCCTCGGCGGCGGCCTTGTAGGGGAGGATGTCGCCCTTGTAGATCCAGACCTTCACGCCGATGCGGCCGAACGTGGTCTTCGCCTCGGCCTGGCCGTAGTCGATGTCGGCGCGCAGCGTGTGCAGCGGGACACGGCCCTCGCGGTACCACTCCTTGCGACTCATCTCGGCGCCGCCGAGGCGACCACCGCACTGCACCCGGATGCCCTGGGCCCCGGCCTTCATGGCCGTCTGCACCGCTCGCTTCATGGCGCGACGGAAGCTGACGCGCCCGGCGAGCTGGTCGGCGACACCCTGCGCGATGAGCATCGCGTCGAGCTCGGGCTGCTTGATCTCCTGGATGTTGAAGTGGATCTTCGGGTTGCCCGTGATCTTGAGGAGACCGGCACGCAGGCGGTCGGCCTCGGCACCCCGACGGCCGATGACGATGCCCGGCCGGGCGGTGTAGACGTCGACGCGGAGGCGGTCACGGGTGCGCTCGATCTCGACGCGACTCACCGCGGCCCGCTCGAGCTGGCTCTTCAGGTAGTCGCGGATCTTCCAGTCTTCGATCAGCTGCTCGGTGTACTCGCCGTGCTCGGCGAACCAGCGCGACTTCCAGTCGGTGGTGACGCCGAGCCGGAACCCGTAGGGGTTGACCTTCTGTCCCATTACTTCGTCTCTTCTTCGTCGTCGGCTTCAGGCGCAGTTTCCGCATGGACGTCGGCATCGACGTCGACCGCCGCGGTCTCGGCATCGGCTTCGGCCGCTGCTTCGATCTCGGGCGCTTCGACGTCTTCGGTGTCGGTCGCCGGTTCGGTGACCGCGGCCTCGGCCACTGCGTCGTGCTCGTGCTCGTGGTCGTGGTCGTGACCCTCGTGGTCGTGGTCGTGCTCCTCGACCGGGGTGCTCGCCTTCACACGACGGCGACGCGACGCCCGGCGACGGGCCTCGGCGGTGCCACCGGCGCTCTCCTCGCGGCGGCGACGGAGCTCGAGCTGCTCGTCGGAGTAGCGGGCGACGATGATCGTGACGTGGCTCGTGCGCTTGCGGATCTGCACACCACGGCCGCGGGCGCGCGGCCGCATGCGCTTCTGCGTGGGACCTTCGTCGGCCCAGGCCCGCACCACGTAGAGCTCGTCGGGCGGCAGGTTGTTGTTGTGCTCCGCGTTCGCAACCGCGGAGTCGAGCAGCTTTCGCACCGGCTCGGCCGGGCCGCGCTCGCAGAACCGCAGACGGTCGCGCGCTTCGTCGACGTCGATGCCACGGATCAGGCCGAGCACCTGACGGACCTTCGTCGGCGAGACGTGGGAGTAGCGCAGCACGGCCCGGGTCTCGGGGTACACAGGCGTGGAGGGCGTGCTCGTCTGGGCCGCCATCGTCAGCGCCTCCCCGAGCGCTCTTGGCCGGCGTGGTACCGGAAGACACGGGTGGGCGCGAACTCACCGAGCTTGTGACCGACCATCGACTCCGAGATGTACACCGGAACGTGCTTGCGCCCGTCGTGCACCGCGATGGTGTGGCCGACCATGTCGGGAATGATCGTCGAACGACGCGACCAGGTCTTGATCACCTTGCGGTCGCCGGCCTCGTTCATGCGGTCGACCTTCACCTGCAGGTGCTCGTCGACGAACGGACCCTTCTTCAGACTGCGCGGCATGACTACCTCCGTGACCCGCGGCCACGACGGCGACGGACGATCTGCTTGTCGGATGCCTTGCCCTTCTTGCGGGTGCGGCCCTCGGGCTTGCCCCACGGCGACACCGGGTGTCGGCCACCGGAGCTCTTGCCCTCACCACCACCGAGCGGGTGGTCGACCGGGTTCATCGCCACACCACGCACCTTCGGACGACGCCCACGCCACCGGTTGCGGCCCGCCTTGCCCCAGGAGATGAGCGCGGCTTCGGCGTTGCCGACCGCGCCCACCGTGGCCCGGCAGTCGATCGGCACGCGACGCATCTCGGTGGACGGGAGTCGGAGCGTGGCGAACAGGCCTTCCTTCGCCACCAACTGGATCGACGAGCCGGCGCCGCGGGCCATCTTGCCGCCCGCACCCGGCTTCAGCTCGACGTTGTGCACCACCGTACCGACCGGGATGAAGCGCAGCGGGAGCGCGTTGCCGGCTCGGATCTCCGCACCCTGACCGCTCTGCAGCTGATCGCCGACCTTCACGAGTGCCGGGGCGATGATGTAGCGCTTCTCGCCGTCGAGGTAGTGCAGGAGGGCGATGCGCGCGTTGCGGTTGGGGTCGTATTCGATCGCGGCGACGGTTGCCGGGATACCGTCCTTCTCGCGACGGAAGTCGACCACGCGGTACTTCTGCTTGTGGCCTCCACCCTTGTGGCGCGCCGTCATCCGCCCGTAGGCGTTGCGCCCACCCGTGCGCGGCTTGGGCTTGACCAGCGAACGTTCGGGGGTCGACTTGGTGATCTCGGCGAAGTCGGACGCGCTCTGGAAGCGGCGACCGGGGCTCGTGGGTTTGCGCTTGCGGACCGGCATCGTCAGCTCCCGAAGATCTCGATGTGGTCACCATCGGCGAGCGACACGATCGCCCGCTTCTGGTCGGCGCGCTTGCCCCAGGTACCGGTGCGGCGGTTGCGCTTGCGCTTGCCGTGGCGGTTCAGCGTGTTCACGTTCGTGACCTTCACGTTGAAGATGGTCTCGACCGCATGCTTGATCTCGATCTTGTTGGCGTCGCTCTTCACGAGGAACGTGTAGACGTTCGCGTCGTAGCTCGCGTACGACTTCTCCGACACCACCGGCTTGATGAGGATGTCGCGGGGGTCGCGGATGATCATGCGGTCACCTCAGCGTCGTTCGCGGGGGCGTCGTCGCTCGACGCGTCGTTCGTGGCGTCGTCGGTCGCGGTGGCCGAGAAGCGGGTGTTGAGCGCCTCGAGCGTGGCCGTGCTGAACACGAGCCAGTCGTTCACGAGGATGTCGTAGACGTTGAGCTCCTCGGGGAGCACGATCTGGACCCACTTCCCGAGGTTGCGGAAGCTCTTCCACGCGCCTTCCTCGGTGCGGTCGAGCACGAGGAGCAGGCGGTCTTCGCGCTCACCCTTGGTCCGCAGGCAGAGCGCCTGCAGCGCGGCGATGGCGTCCTTGGTGCGCGGAGTTTCGAGACCCCAGTCGTCGACCACGAGCACCTTGTTCTCCGACGCCCGGTCGGAGAGCGCCGAGCGGAGCGCGAGGCGGATCATCTTCTTCGGCGTGCGCTGGCGGTAGTCGCGCGGCTTCGGGCCGTGCGCGATGCCTCCGCCGCGCCAGTGCGGCGCGCGGATCGAGCCCTGGCGGGCGTGACCGGTGCCCTTCTGGCGCCACGGCTTCGCGCCGCCACCCGACACCTCGGCGCGGGTCTTGGTGCTGTGGGTGCCGGAGCGGGCATTGGCGAGCTGGGCGGTGACGACCTGGTGCATCACCGCGACGTTCGGCTCGATGCCGAACACGTCGTCGGCGAGGTCGGCCTGGCCCGCGTTGGCACCGGCGGCGGTCTTCACGGTTGTCTTCACGCCGTGACCCCGCTCTTCACCGCGTTGCGGACGAACACGAGGCTGCCGTTCGGGCCGGGCACCGAGCCCTTCACGAGGATGAGGTTCCGCTCGGCGTCACCCTCGACGACGGTGAGGTTCAACGTGGTCACCCGCTGGTGACCCATCTGACCGGCCATGCGGGTGCCCTTGAACACCCGTGCGGGCGTGGCGCAGGCGCCGATCGCACCCGGGACGCGGTGGCTCTTGTGGTTCCCGTGGCTCGCGCCCTGGCCCTTGAAGTTGTGGCGCACCATCACACCGGTGAAGCCCTTGCCCTTCGAGATTCCGGAGACGTCGACGCGCTCGCCCGCCTCGAACACGTCGGCTCGGACGGTCTGACCGACCTCGAAGCCCGAGAGGTCTTCGACCCTGAGCTCGACGAGGTGCGACGACGGCTCGACACCGGCAGCCTCGAGGTGACCGAGCTCCGGCTTGTTCAGCCGGCGAGCCTTGGTCGCACCGAAGGCGAGCTGCACGGCGGCATAGCCATCCCGTTCGGGCGTCTTGAGCTGCGTGACGCGACAGGGCCCGGCCTGGATCACCGTGACCGGAACGATCCGGTTCTCGGAATCCCAGACCTGGGTCATGCCGAGCTTGCGCCCCAGGATGCCTTTGGCGGCCATGCTGCTCCCGCTCTGTCTCACGCGAACGCTCCGCAGGGAACAGATCCCGGCGGAGCGTCGATTCGGTTGTGCCGTGTGGTGCCTCGCCGGACCGCGGCAGAGGCCTGCACGGACGTCAATTGGGTGGGAAGCGGAACTGACCAACTCCCCAGACGAACCCGAGGAGCCTACAGGCTCCTCGGGGGTGACTCAAGCCGAGCTGCGGGCGGTCAGACGCCCTGGATCTTGATCTCGATGTCGACGCCGGCCGGGAGGTCGAGACGCTGGAGCGACTCGACCGTCTTGGTGGCGGGCTCGACGATGTCGAGGAGGCGCTTGTGGATGCGCATCTCGAAGTGCTCGCGGGAGTCCTTGTCGACGTGCGGACCCCGGACGACGCAGTAGCGGTGGATCTCGGTCGGGAGCGGCACCGGGCCGCGCACCTGGGCGCCGGTGCGCAGGACGGTCTCGACGATCTTCTTCGTCGACTGGTCGATGACCTCGTGGTCGTAGGCCTTCAACCTGATCCTGATCTTCTGACCCTTTGCTTCAGCCACCGCTTCGCGTCCCGTCTCTGCTCTGGTCTTGTCGTTACTTGAGGATCTTGGTGACGCGGCCGGCGCCGACGGTACGACCACCCTCACGGATCGCGAACCGCAAACCGTCTTCCATCGCGATCGGCTTGCCGAGCTGCACCACCATCTCGGTGTTGTCACCCGGCATCACCATCTCCGTACCCTCCGGCAACACGACCGTCCCGGTCACATCCGTCGTACGGAAATAGAACTGCGGGTGATAATTCGCGAAGAACGGAGTGTGACGACCACCCTCCTCCTTCGTCAACACATACACCTGCGCCTCGAAATCCGTGTGCGGCGTGATCGACCCCGGCTTCGCCAGCACCTGCCCACGCTCCACGTCTTCCTTCTTCGTCCCCCGCAACAACGCACCGATGTTGTCGCCGGCCTGACCCTGATCCAGAAGCTTGCGGAACATCTCCACACCCGTACACGTCGTCTTCGTCGTGTCCCGCAACCCGACGATCTCGACCTCTTCACCCGTCTTCACGATGCCCTGCTCGACCTTGCCGGTCACGACCGTCCCACGACCCGTGATCGTGAACACATCCTCGATCGGCATCAAGAACGGCTTCTC
>JBBQMI010000112.1:0-6246 GCA_038328825.1 Acidimicrobiia bacterium
GAACGTCGGCGCGCGGCGCGCTGACGTAACTTTTTTCCGCGCGTCGCTGACCAGGATCGACGCGCGGCGGCTGCAGGTCACCGGCAATGTGTCCGGCACGCTCCCGCTTGACAGCACCCCCGTCCGTCGGGCGAAATGGCACTCGTCCCTGTACCTCCGGTCCTTCCGGTTCGGGAGCCGTCGGGAGGCCGCAGCGGGCCGACGGGGGGTTCAGGAGACCAAGTAGAGAACGCTGGAATAACCCCGCCGCGCGGAGTGGCGCGGGCCAAACAGTGGCCCCAACGGTCTCCTGAACCCACCCACCTCGTTCCGACCGCGCGCTCGATCGGGCGCCGGTCGGCGCGCCGGGAATGCACGACCGCCGACGGTGGTTCGGTTGGTCGCGCGCAGGGTTATACTCCGCGCCCCCGAGGCCCGAACTGGGCCCTGTGAACCCCCCAACTCCCGAGCCAGTGAGCGCATGAGCGACGAAGATCTCGACGACGAACCTGATATCGCAGACGAGGCCGAAGACGAAGAGCTCGAGGAGCTCGACGACGACGTCCTGGTCGACGACGTGCTCGTCGACGACGCCGACGTGGAAGCAGTGGTCGATGACGTCGATGTCGTCGTAGCCGCGGCTCCGGCCCCCGGCAAGGCTGCGGCCAAGCCCGATGCCGACGACGAAGACGACGTCGTCGACCTCGAGGAGGAGCACCACCCCGACGACATCGAGGACCCCCTCGACGTGCTCCTCAAGGAGAAGACCGTCGCAGAGCGCCTCGACGAAGTCGAGCTCGACGACGAGCTCGACGACGGCGAGCCCGATGACAGGGGCTCGAACCGGATCACCCCGCGCCGGGCCGACGAGTTCCTCTGCTCCTCGTGCTTCCTGGTGCTCCCGTTGAGCCAGCTCGCCGACGAGAAGCGGCAGCTCTGCCGCGACTGCGTGTAGCTCCGACTCCACCCGGACCCATGTCTGCAGCGGAGCCGGAGCCCGGCACCCACCGCCGCCGGCGAACCGTGCTCCGTCGGACCCCCGCCTGGTGGGCGCGGCTGGGAGCGTCCGTCGCGTCCGGCCTGCTGCTGTCGCTGGCGTACGCGCCCTACGACCTCGGCCTCATCGCGCTCGTCGCGCTGATCCCGCTGCTGTGGGCCTGGCACGATGCCGGACCCCGTCGGGCCGCGGTCTTCGGGTTCGCCGCGGGCATCGCGTTCTTCGGCATCACCCTCTCGTGGACGAGCCACGTCGGGCTCGTGGCCGCGATCGCGCTCGCCCTCGCGCAGGCGGTGTACTGGGCGATCGCAGGCGCGATCATCGGTGGGCTGGGCCGGCTCGCGATCCGCGCCCCATGGATCACCGCGGCCACATGGGTCGTGATCGAGGCGGCACGGGGGCGGTTCCCGCTGGGCGGGATGGCGTGGGCCGAAGCGGGAGTCGCGCTCCACGACGTGTCGCCGGCACGCGCCCTCGCGACGTTCGGTGGGGTTCCGCTCGTCTCGTTCCTGGTCGTCGCATGCAACGCGTTGCTCCTCGACGCGGTGCTCGCCGGACGGGCCCGGGCGCTCCGACCGCTGGTCGCAGCCGGAGCCGGACTGGTGGTCGTCGTGGTGGTGACGGGACTCGCGGTCACCGGTCGATTCGAGCCCCGACCGACCGGCTCGATGCGCTACGCGCTGATCCAGGGCAACGACCAGAACCGGCGGCTCACCCCCGCGGAGATCGACTCGAACTTCCTCACGAACCGGCACCTCGCCCTGGCCGCCCGGCTTCGGGGCGACTACGACTTGATCGTCTTCCCGGAGTCGGCGTTCGAGACCGATACCGAGACCGACCCGAGCCTCCACCAGCGCATCGTCGAGATCGCCCGAGAGCACCACAGCGCGGTGCTCGTCAACGCGATCACCTATCCCGTCGAGGGCAAGCAGTTCAACACCAACCGCCTCTACAGCCCGACCGGCCGACTGGTCGGCTCGTACTCGAAACAGCACCTCGTGCCGTTCGGCGAGTACGTGCCGTGGGGCGGCTGGCCGCGCGACGTGATCCCGGCGCTGGCGGCCCAGGTGCCGACCGACCTGACGCCCGGAGACGGGACTGTCGTCTTCGAGGCGGGGAAGCACCGCCTCGGCACCGTCATCTGCTTCGAGTCGGCCTTCTCGCCGCTGGTGCGGGCGAACGTGCGCGGCGGCGCCGATCTGCTGGTCGTGACCACCAACAACCGCTCGTACGGGCACTCTGCCCTCTCGGCCCAGCACGTCGCCGCCAGCCAGATGCGCGCCGCGGAAACCGCCCGACCCGTGCTGCACGCCGCGATCTCGGGGATCACCGCCGTGATCGACTCCTCGGGTCGGGTGGTCCGCACCAACCCGCTGTTCCACAACGCAGTCGTCGAGGGTCGGGTCACCGCCATGGCGGGCGAGACGCCGTACGTCCGATACGGGGAGTGGGTGGTGTGGGGGAGTGGCCTCGTGCTCGTCGGGGCCGTCATCACGGGCGTGACCCGCCGTACACTGGCGCACCGCAATCGGGTGACCGTCGTCCCCGCCGAGGAGCAACCCGTGAGTGCGTCATGAGTGTCTTGTGAGTGAATCGTCACCGGTCGAGCGGGCGCTCGAAGTCGTCGTCTACGCACCTCTCGGGGTCGCGCTCTTCGCGCGCGACGCGCTGCCGGGCATCGCGGGGATGTTCGTCGCGCGCGGGCGCTCCGAGATCGACCAGCGGCGCAAGCACGTCGCCCAGCAGGTCACGCAGGCGAAGACGATCGGCCAGTTCGCGGTCCGCTTCGGTGGGCCGGAGGTGAAGCGACGCGTCGAAGGAGGTGTCGCCACCGCGCGCGCCACCGCGGAGACGACGCTGGGATCGCTCGCGGCCGCACGCAGTTCCGGCGCGAGCGCTCCGCCCGCGCCCGCGCCGAAGCGACCGGCGAAGGTACCGACCACGACGAACGGACACAAGCCCGAGAAGGTCTCCGCACCGGTCACGCCCGCGGAGCCCGACGTCGCCGCTCCGCCCGTGTCGGCACTGCCGATTCCCGACTACGACGAGCTGTCGGCGAGTCAGGTGGTCGGCCGGCTCGAGGGTCTCAACGACGCCGACCTCGGCACCGTGCTCGCCTACGAGAGCGCGCACCGCAACCGCCGCACGATCCTCGGGAAGATCGCGCAGCTCCGCCGGTAATGGAGCACGCGCGCGCGGCACACGCCGGCGACATCGGCGAGATCGCGCTGCTCGCGCACCTTCTGCTCGACGAGCTCGAGCCGACGCGCGGGGGAGGGATCTGGGCCCGTCGCGAACGCCGTGACGGACCCTACGAGTTGGCCTACGGCGCGTTGCTCGAACGCGACGACACGTTCGTCGTGGTCGGGACGGTGCACGACGTCGTCGTCGGCTTCGGCGTGGTCCTGCTCGAGTCGTTGCGCGACGGGGGAGTCCTCGGCGTCGTCACCGACCTCTTCGTGCACCCCGAGGCCCGCAGCGTCGGTGTAGGTGAGGCGATGGTCGGCGAGATCGTCGCGTTCTGCTCCGAGCACGACTGCGTCGGGATCGACGCCCTCGTGCTCCCGGGGCACCGCGCCGCCAAGAACTTCTTCGAGGAGTCGGGCTTCACGGCGCGCGCGCTCGTCATGCACCACAAGCCGGTTCCCAAGCTCGCAGCCGACGCTCCGGGGTCGGGAACGTGAGCGGCATCGTGGAAGTGGCCGTCGGCGGCGTCGCCCTCCGGGACGAAGAGCTGCTGCTCGTCCGCCGCGGCCACGGACCGGCGGCGGGGAGCTGGTCGCTCCCCGGTGGCCGAGTCGAGTTCGGCGAGGACCTCCGGGAGGCCCTCGTCCGGGAGGTCCTCGAGGAGACGGACCTCGAGGTGGTCGTCGAGCAGTTCCTCGGCTGGGTCGAACGCATCGGCAACGATCCCGAGCCGTTCCATTTCGTGATCCTGGATTTCCGCGTCCACGTGTTCGATCCCGACGTCGACCCGACTCCCGGAGACGACGCCGCCGAAGCGCGCTGGGTCCCCGTCGCGGAGCTGGAGGATCTGACCCTCACCGACGGCCTGGTCGACTTCCTCGTCGACGTCGACGTTCTTCCGCTCCCCCGACCGGAACGCCCATAATCCTCGTTATGTTAAGTTGTGCCCGTACAACGGATGTCGGAGTTTCCGGCGTCACTGGTGGCGCTGATGCACCGGACGTCGTCGTGAGGAAGCGCAGGACTCAGTGCGGGCCGGTGCCGCGGTTCAGGCGGCGGAAGATGCCCTTGGTCTTGTCGTAGAGCTCGACGAACTCGGCGTACATGGCGTCGTACACGGGCTGGGGGACGGCGTCGGGCCGATGCGTCGCCAGGATCTCGACGCTGCCGTCGATCTCGTCGACGGTCCGGTCACCGAGGGCCACGCCTGCGAGGAGGCCGGCGCCCCGCACATTGGCGAGGACCGGGTCGGCGGCTTGGAGGATCGTGCGGTCGAGGACGTCGGCGTGGATCCGGCACCAGAGATCGGAGCGGGCTCCCCCGCCGATCAGCGTGATCGGGTCGAGCCGACGGCCGACGAAGCGTTCCACCGTCTCGAGGAGCCAGCGGGTGTTGAACGCCTCGCCCTCGTTGACCGCCCGGTCGAGATCCTCGCGGGTGGTCTCGAGCGACAGGTTCACGAACGAGGCCCGGATGGTCGCGTCGTCGACGGGAGTGCGCTCCCCACTGAGCCACGGCGTGAACATGACCCCGCGGCTCCCCGGCGGCACCGACGCGGCCAGGGCCTCGGTCGCCTCGAGGCTCCCCTCACCCAGGCCGAGGTTCTCCTCCAGGAACGTGAGGCACACCCCGGCGGTCTCGTGTTCGTCGGCCACGAGGTAGCGCCCCGGTATCGCCGAGGGCAGCGAGCAGATGTTCCGGAACAGGTCGGTCTTCTTGAACGGAACATGACACGTGATCCACGACGAAGTGCCGATGTAGAGGTGCGTCGCGAAGTCGGCGACCGCGCCCGATCCCACCGCGGCCGAGTGGACGTCGCCGGTCGCGGTCACGACCTCGACCGTCGGGAGCAGACCGAGCTCGGTGGCCAGCTCGGGGCGGATGGTCCCGACCACCGACGCCGACGGCACCAGGTCGGGCAGGTGGCGGCGCTCGATCTCGGCGAGGCGGAGGAGCTCGTCGTCGTAGCGCACCGCGCGCACGTCGCGGTTGTCGGTGACCCAGTGGGTCGCGATCGAGTCGTAGCTCGCCACGAAGCGGCCGGTGAACTGCTGGTTCAACCAGTCGACCGGCTCGAGGAACTTGTACGTGGCCGCGTACACGTCGGGGCGCTCGCGCTTGATGAACAGGATGTGCGCGATCGGGTCCTTGCCCGCCTGCCCCGGCACGCCGGCGGTCGCTCGGATCCACTTGCGCGCCTTCACCAGGCCGTAGCCCGAAGCGCTCGGGGTCCCCCTGATGATGCGACGGACCTCGCCGCTCCCCCGCGTGTCCATCCAGATCACCGCGTTCATCAGGGGCGTGCCGTCGCGGTCGACCGCAACGGTCCCCGACCACTGGCCCGTGCACGCGATCGCGACGACCTGCTCCACCGGCACGAGCTCCCGCGCGAGCAGACCTTTCGCCGCGGTGACGATCGCGGCCCACCAGTTGGCCGGACGTTGTTCCACCCCTCCCCCGCCGAGCAGCAGGAGCTCGACCGATTCGAACTCGGAGCCCACCACCCGACCGTCGGTCCCGACGAGCGCGACCTTCGGTCCCCCGGTCCCGAGGTCCACGGCCAGCACGTACCGATTGCTCATCGGGCTCCGTTGCTTCGATGTGCTCCGCCCTCGATGATTCGCTCCGCTGCATCCCCTCGATCGCTCACCTGCTCACGTGCCCTGATCACTGTCCGGGGACTCCACTTCGCTCATGGGTGGGCACGAGCACATCACGTTGCGGTCACCGTAGGCGCCGTCGATCCGACTCACCGGCGGCCAGTACTTCGTGGCGCGCAGCGCGGCGGTCGGATACGCGGCAAGCTCGCGCGGGTACGCCCGAGACCAGTCGTCGGCGACGACGTCTTCCGCCGGATGCGGAGCACCGCGCAACGGGCTGGCGTCGGCCGTCCACTCCCCCGCTTCGACGCGACCGATCTCGGCCCGATTGTCGATCATCGCGTCGCAGAACCGGTCGATCTCGATGAGCGACTCCGACTCTGTCGGCTCGATCATCAGCGTGCCGGCGACCGGGAACGACATCGTCGGCGCGTGGAAGCCGTAGTCGATGAGGCGCTTGGCCACGTCGTCGACCGTCACCCC
>JBBQMI010000113.1:0-6230 GCA_038328825.1 Acidimicrobiia bacterium
GCCGCCTGATCGCCGCCTGGACCCGCCTCGGCGGGGCGGTCGACCGACGTGGTCGGCAGTACGAGGGTGACGAGCGTCCCGCCACCGGCCGCGAGCTCGGCCGTCGCGGTTCCGCGGTGCTCGTCCATGACCCCCCGCACGATCGACAGCCCGAGTCCCGAGCCGGGCATCGAGCGGGCCGCGGGCGCGCGGTAGAAGCGGTCGAACACGTGCGGGAGGTCGTCGGACGCGATCCCGGGTCCGTGGTCGCGGATCGTGACCGATCCGCCGAGCTGACGGACCTCGACCACCCCGCCGGCCGGGCTCCACTTGCACGCGTTGTCGAGCACGTTGGCGAGTGCCCGCTCGATCTGGACCCGATGGCCCTGCACGTACACCGGTTCCTCCGCGAGCAGCCGTGTCTCGACGTAGTGGGCGTGGAGGTTCGCCCGGTCGACCGCCCGCTCGACGCGCTCGTCGAGCCGCAGGATCACCGCCTCTTCCTCCTGGACCGAGGCATCGTCGCGCGCGAGCTCGACGAGGTCGCCGACGAGCACGCTGAGCTCCTCCATCTGGGTGGTGACGTCGCCGAGGAGCCGCTCGCGCTCATCGATAGGCATGTCGGATTGCCGGGCGAGCACCTCGATGTTCGTGCGGACACTCGTGAGCGGGGTCCGGAGCTCGTGGCCGGCGTCGGCAACGAGTTGCCGTTGCTGTTCCCGTGAGGCGGCCAATGCTCCGAGCATCGTGTTGAAGCTGGCGGCGAGCCGGCCGAGCTCGTCACGCCGGTCGACGTCGATCGACGCGTCGAGATCCTGGGTCTCGGCCACGTGCTCGGCGGCCGCGGTGAGCCGTTCGACCGGGCGGAGGACGGCGCGGGCGACGATGAAGCCGAGTGCGGCCGCGAGCGCGACGCCCCCCAATGCGACGAGCATCAACGTGATCCGCAGGGACGCGAGGGTGTTGTCGATCTCGTCGAGCGGTTTGGCGATCTGCACCGCGGTGTCGCCGGGTGTCGCGATGGTGATCATCCGCAGGTGCTCGCCGCCCGCGGAGATGCTCCGGATCACGGCGGAGTCGCCGCTGCGCGCGACCGCTCGATCCTGGGCGTCGATGGGGAGCTCCACCGTCTGGTCGCTCGGAGCGCGACCGGTCCCGGTTGCGTCGATGATCTGGAGGTACTGGTCGGTGCGCGGGAAGGGACTCGGGCTGGGCTGGCCGCCGAACGGCGCGTCGCCGGGCCGGTTCGGGAAGTCGGCGACGCGCCTGGCTTGTTCACGGAGGGTGCGATCGGCTTCGTCGAAGAGGCGGTTCTGCACGGTGACGTAGGCGATCCCGGCGGCGACGGCGATCGCGACGGCCACGGCTGCCGCGGCGAGCAGGGTGAGCCGAGCGCGGAGGCTCACGGCCGCGCGCAGTCGGGCTTCATGAGCTGTCGCGCATGACGTATCCGACACCGCGGACCGTCTGGATCAGGCGCGGTTCGTCGCCCCCTTCGGTCTTGCGGCGCAGGTAACCGATGTAGACGTCGAGTGAGTTCGAGCTCGTCTCGAAGTCGTAGCCCCAGACCCGTTCGAGGATGAGCTCGCGCGTGAGCACCCGCTTCGGGTTCCGCAACAGCAGCTCGAGGAGGAGAAACTCGGTCCGGGTGAGCTCGATCTCGCGGTCGCCGCGTCGGACCTCGCGCGTCTCCGGATCGAGCAACAGGTCGGCGAACCGCATGGCGGAGCCGTCGGACTCGAGCGTCCGGCGCAGCAAGGCTCGGAGGCGGGCGAGGAGCTCCTGGAGCGCGAACGGTTTCACGAGGTAGTCGTCGGCACCGGCGTCGAGTCCGGCAACGCGGTCGGGCACCGTCTCGCGGGCCGTGAGCATCAGGATCGGCACGGGGTCGCCGCCGAGCCGGAGGCGCCGGCAGACCTCGAGTCCGTCGAGGTTGGGCATGAGCACGTCGAGCACGATCGCGTCGGCGGGTTCGAGCGCCTGTGCCTCGAGGGCCTCCTGCCCGTCTGCCGCGGTCGCAACGGTGTAGCCCTCGTAGCGCAGGGCGCGCGCGATGGCGTCGCGCACCGCTTGTTCGTCGTCGACGACCAGCACGTTCACCGGCATACCGTTCACTGGCACATCATCGACCCATGATCTGAGAAACCTGTGAACAACGTGTGGGTTCCCTCAACCGGCGCAGAATTCGCATCAGTTGACGAGCTTCTCCCGGCCCTCCCAGTAGGGCGAGCGGAGCTTGAACTTCTGGAGCTTGCCGGTCGCGGTGCGCACGAGGGCATCGCGGAACTCGATCGACGTCGGGCACTTGAAGTGCGCGAGCCGTTCCCGGCAGAACGTGACGAGCTCGTCGCCGGTGGGCCCGTCACCCGTCGGCCCGTCACCGGCTCCCGGCTCGCGGAGCACGACGAGCGCCTTGATCGTCTCGCCCCACTTGTCGTCGGGAACCCCGATCACCGCGACCTCGGCGACGGCGGGGTGCTGGTAGAGGCAGTCCTCGACCTCGATCGACGAGACGTTCTCCCCACCCGAGATGATCACGTCCTTCTTGCGGTCGGAGATCACCAGGTAGTCGCCGTCGTCGAGATGACCACCGTCACCGGTGTGGAACCACCCGCCCTCGAGAGCCTTGGCCGTCTCGGCCGACTGCTCCCAGTAGCCCGCGAACACGTTGTTGGAGCGGGCCAGGATCTCGCCCTCGTCGTCGGTGGTGATCCGCACGCCCACTGCAGGCGCTCCGGCGCGTGCGAGCCGTTGCGCTCGGGTCGCGTCGTCGAGCTGGTCGTACTCGAGGCCGGCGCGGTTCACCGTGAGGAGCGGCGACGTCTCGGTGAGGCCATAGATCTGGATGAACTCCCAGCCGAGCTCGGCGTGGACGCGTTCGATCACCTTCGACGGCGGCGGCGCGCCGGCGACGACGATGCGCACGCGGTCGCGGCCCGGGACGTCGTCGCCACGCGCGCGACGGGCAGTGGCCGCATCGAGGACCATTGCGACGACCGCCGGCGCCCCCGCGAGGAACGTGACGCCCTCCGCTTCGACCCGTTTGAGGATCTCCTCGCCGTCGATCTTGCGGATCACCACGTGCTTGCCGCCCATCGCGGTCACCGCGTAGGGCAGCCCCCACCCGTTGCAGTGGAACGTGGGGAGGGTGTGGAGGTAGACGTCGCGATCCGTGACCGTGGTGTGCCACCCGAACGTCACCGCGTTGAGCCAGAGGTTGCGGTGGGTGAGCTGCACCCCCTTCGGTCGCGCGGTCGTCCCCGACGTGTAGTTGATCGACGCGGTGTCGTTCTCGTCGGCGGTCGCGAAGCGTGGTGTTCCCGTACGACCGAACAGCTCGCCGTCGGTCGCAGTGCCGAGCACGAAGCGGTGTGCGACCTCGAGGTGGCCCAGGTCGTCGTCGAGCTCGGGATCGACGAGCAGCGTGGCCGCGCCCGAGTGGGCCACGATGTATGCGATCTCCTCGGCGTTGAGTCGGAAGTTCACCGGCACCAAGACGCGGCCGAACGCGCTCACGCCGTAGAGCGACACCAGGAACCGCGCCGCGTTCGGCGACACGATCGCGACCCGTTCGCCGGCGTCGAGG
Organism: Acidimicrobiia bacterium; assembly: GCA_038328825.1. Taxonomy (GTDB): domain Bacteria; phylum Actinomycetota; class Acidimicrobiia; order IMCC26256; family JANYLB01; genus JANYLB01. Next base: position 3,566 of record JBBQMI010000113.1, read on the forward strand.
CCGAGATCGTCGAGGTGGAGCGCGAGGCCCCGGGCCATCGTCGCGAGTTGGGCGTACGAGATGCGGCCGAGGCTCCCGCCTGGGGGATCGGGTTCGTCGACGATGGCCTCGCGGTGACCGAACACCACTTCGGCCCGTTCGAGGAAATCGGTGATCGTGAGCGGTACCTGCATGGCTCGAACGGTACTGGGACGGGGCCGATCCCGCCCGGCTCCCGTTCGGGCGGGCGGTCGCGCCGTGGTTCAATGGGCGCGATGGCCGAGGTCTGCACCCACATGGACACGATCGAACCCGTCGCGCCGAGCGGCAACGGATGCGTCGCGTGCCTTGCGATGGGAGCCCGGTGGGTCCACCTGCGCCGCTGCACCTCGTGCGGTCACGTGGGATGTTGCGATTCGTCGCCGAACACGCACGCGACGAAGCACTTCGCGGCCGTCGGACATCCGGTGATCCAATCGTACGAGCCGGGGGAAGACTGGTACTGGTGCTACGCCGACGAGGTCGCCTTCGAGATCCCGGGACCTCCCGGCCCGTCGCACTCCTGACGCCCGTCCCGCCCGGACTCCGTACCGGGACCGCCGCCGGTCGGTGGGTCATCACCGCCGCGGTGCTCGGCTCGGGCGTCGCGTTCCTCGACGGCTCGGTCGTCAACACCGCGTTGCCCGCAATCTCCGGCGACCTCGGGGTCGGGCTCTCGTCGCTGCAGTGGGTGCTCACCGCCTACCTACTGACGCTCGGGTCACTGCTGGTGCTGGGCGGCTCGCTCGGCGACATCTTCGGCCGGCGACGGGTGTTCCTGATGGGCCTCGTCGGCTTCGCGTCGGCGTCGCTCGTCTGCGGGCTCGCACCCTCGGTGGGCTTCCTGATCGCGGCACGCGCGCTCCAGGGAGTTGCCGCGGCGATGCTGGTTCCGGGGAGCCTCGCCATCATCTCGGCGTCGTTCCATCCCGACGACCGGGGACGCGCGATCGGGGCCTGGTCGGGCCTCGCCGGGATCTCCACCGCGCTGGGCCCGTTCCTCGGAGGGTGGCTCATCGATTCCGTCTCGTGGCGGTGGGTGTTCGGCATCAACGTCCCGCTCGTGGTGATCGCCGTGCTCATCACGGTGAGCCACGTTCCCGAGTCGTTCGACACCGACGCCATCCGAAAGGTCGACTGGGCCGGCGCGACGGCGCTCGCCCTCGGACTCGCGGGGGCGGTCTTCGCCCTCATCGAAGGGCCCGCGCACGGTTGGACGCCCGTCACGGTCGGAGCCGGGATCGTCGGGATCACCTTGCTGGGCATGTTCGTGCTGATCGAGTCGCGGTCGACGCATCCGATGGTGCCGCTCAGGGTGTTCCGGTCGCGCCAGTTCTCCGGCGCGAACCTCGTGACCTTCACCGTGTACGCCGCGCTCGGCGCGGCTACGTTCCTCCTCGTGGTGCAGCTCCAGCAGGACCTGGGGTACTCCGCGCTCGAGGCCGGAGCGTCGCTGCTGCCGATCACCGCGCTCATGGTCGGCTTCTCGGCTCGGGCGGGCGCGCTCGCGCAGCGGATCGGCCCGCGGTGGCCCATGACGATCGGGCCGATGATCGTCGCCGCGGGCCTCGCGTTGCTGACCCGGGCCGAACCCGGCGTGACCTACGCGACGGGTGTGCTCCCCGGCGTGATCGTGCTCGGCATCGGACTGACCGCGACGGTCGCGCCGTTGACCGCGGCCGTGCTCGCGGCGATCGACGACCACCATGCGGGGATCGGCTCGGCCATCAACAACTCCGTCGCGCGCGTCGCGCAGCTGCTCGCGATCGCTGTGCTCCCGGCCGCGGCGGGGATCGCGACCAGCGGCTCCGGCCTCGATCTCACCGACGGCTTCCGCGCCGCCATGCTCATCGCCGCGGCCCTCGCCGTGGTAGGCGGACTGATCGCGTGCGCGACCATCCGCCACGCCGCGACAGTCGCGTCGGTGACCCGCGGCGAGCTCCTCACCGCCTGCCAGGATCCGTGCGTCGAGATCGGGGAAGCATCGTGACGTTGCTCGAGGGAGTGCTGTTCGCGGTCGGCTACCCGGTCTCGATCACGGTCATCGTCCGGTGGATCCCGGTCGTGCGGGAACGACGCATCCGGTGGTTCGTCGCCCACCAACTCGCGGTCGCGGCGATCGTTGCGGGCTGGGCCCTGCGCGGAGATGTCGGGGCCGTCGTCGTCAACGGCACCTGGTTCGTGGTCGCGGCAGTCTGGTACGGCCTGGGCCGCCGTGGCTCGGTCAGGGCGCCCAGGCGGTGATGAGCGTCGTGAGCGGCTTCGCAGTGCGGTTGCTCGCGAGCGTCGCGTCGGCGTCGGTGCGTCCGGGCGAGTCGAAGTACATGACGCGGCCGCCGCGCTGCTCGTAGAAGATGTGCTCGCGCTGGGTGTTGGGTCCGCTGTTCACGCCGATGTACGAACGGATCGCGCGCACGGGACCCTACTGCGGGACGAGGTAGTCCTCGAGCCGGGCGACGGTGAAGCCCTGCTGACGACACATCGTCGCGAGCAGCTCCAGGTTCTGCACGAGGTCGGCGCGGAAGTGGAACAGCACGATGTCGCCGGCCTGCATCGCGCCCGCCTGCCAGTCGACACGACCGTCGTTCGCCGCCGCGGTCCAGTTGACGACGTAGCGAAAGCCGCACGACGCTGCGATCGACAAGGT
>JBBQMI010000114.1:0-6204 GCA_038328825.1 Acidimicrobiia bacterium
ACCGAGGTCACCGAGGTCGAGCGCGTCTGGCGCACCCACGTGCTCGGCGCGTTCGTCCTCTCGAAGCTGTTGGTGCCCGGGATGCGCGAGCGGCCTCGGGGCGACGTGATCATGATCTCGTCGGCGGCCACCACCCACATGGCCGCGAACTCCGCGCCGTACAACATGGCCAAGGCCGCGCTCGAAGCTCTCGCCCGCGGGTTGGCGAAGGAGGAACGGCGCAACGGCATCCACGTGAACGTCGTCGCGCCCGGACTCGTGGAGACCGACATGGGGAAGCGGTTGGTGAAAGGCGCGATGGGTGTCGACGACATCCACTCGCTCGACGCCCGTTCGCCGTTCGGGCACGTGTGCACGCCGGAGGAGATCGCCGACGTCGTCGGGTTCCTCGTGTCGGATGCGGCCGGCTACATCACCGACCAACGCATCGTGGTCGACGGCGGGACGTTCCCGTAGTCGAGCGTCCCCACGCGGCTGCGGTCAGTCGTCGTCGCCGATGATGCCGATCCCCAAGCCGGAGAAGTAGGACGAGTCGTCGAGCCGCGCGTTGGCCGACGGCGAGTCGAACCGCACGAAGAACCACTCACCGAGGTAGAGCGGCGTCTCCTTCACCGTGTCTCCCAACACCGTCACGTTGACCGTCTTCACGGTTTCGCCGGGGCGGAACGTGAGCGTGCCGGGCCGGACCGGGAGGTAGTCGACTCCGGCGGTCGCGTACCCGATCCCCGACACCGGCCACGCGCGGTAGCGCACGGTGACGACGTCGGTCGCGGGTGCCGACAACGTGATGGGGATGGCGAACTGCTTGCGTCCCGCGTTCCCCTCCGAGGTGCCGAAGGCCCCCGGGACGAGCACGGGCCGGCTCGGCTCGACGCAGTTCGGGGTCACCGCGAACGAGTACCGCCCCACGTTGGCGTAGTTCGACCAGCCGGTGGCCGGGGTGCCGTTCGCCAGAGGCAGCACGGTGAGCGCGTACGACGTACCGCGGGTGAGCGTTCCCGTGACGGTCCCGCCCATGCCGGTCGCGAGATCGCCGTCGACGCGCACGGGCTGGGTGCTGTCGTCGGCCAGCACGGCGCCGCTGAAGTCGGACAGTCGGAGCTCGAGGCTCAGGTTCGGGCTCACCGCGGCGACGTCGGCCGCGAAGGTGAACGTTCCCGAGCAGGGCGCGACGTAGCGCCAGGCGTCGACGTCTCGGCTCGGGGCCACGCCGATGAGCTGGGCGCGACCGGGAACGAGGTCGTCGGTCGGTCTCCAGCGCGCGCCCGCGTCGTCGGGCACGAGGGCGATGCCGTGGCTCCCGGCGACCGCGAAGTCGTCTTCGGTGTTGTTCGCGCCGTTGTACTCGCCGCGGCTCCACTGGCTCACCGGCTGGACGAACCCCCACCCCATGAGCGGCGCCCACATGCCGTGACCGATGTCGTACTCCAGGGCCACCCCGTTCACCGACGTGTTGCCGTCGTGGGAGAGGCCCATCTGGTGGCCGAACTCGTGCGACGCGTTGTTCGCCAGGTACTCGGGGTTCTGGGAGTTGTCGCTGAAGACCCAGGAGGGCTGGGCCCGCTCGTGGTCGGGGCCGATCAGGTCGACGTTGCCGACGTTCGAGATCCCGGCACAGAAGGAGCCGCAGATCGACGTGTACGGGCTGTTCGTGACGACCACCCGGCCGCCGTAGACGTCGTCGTCCGCCGACGAGCGGTCGATCGCGGCGACGCCGGGGTCCTCGGTGGTGACGTCGATGTCGAACGGCGCGTAGTCCTCCGCCATCCGCAGGTGGATGCTCTGGATCGTGGCGATCTCGCCGGGGCTCCATGTGGTCGGTGATCCGTCGCTGTCGAACGGCGCGGCGGTGAACCCGTCGCTCCTCCACCAGCTGTCTGCCGCCAGCGTGAACCCGGTGAAGTCGAGGTACAGCACCCGGCTCGCGCCGACTCGGGAGTGCAGCCGGAACGCCTCGGTGCTCGGGTACGGGGCGGGTGCCACGTCTGCGGTCGGCTGCGCTCGCGTCGGCCCAGCCCCACCACGCATCGATTGTGGGAGGACGGCCCGCACCGACGGGTGCAACGGCGGTGTCGGCAACGCGGGGAAGCCGTCGTGGCCCGCCGCGAGCGGCGTCGGAAGCGTCGCGAAGGCGAGAGTCACGAGTACCAGCAGCCCGACGCGTCGCATCAGACGACTCCGTGCGCCGCAACGAGGGAGCGCACCTGCGCCACGGTCTCGGGCCCGTAGGTGCGGTTCGGTCCCGGCATGGCCTCGCGGGCCTGCTGCAGCTCGTCACGCGTGAAGGTGCACCGCCGGGCGTCGGGTTCGATGCGGTAGAGCCGGGCCGCGTTGAGTCCGAAGATCTTGCGCTTCACCTCGGTGGTGAGCGCGGGGTAGCCGAAGCGGTCCTGGAGCTCGGGTGAGATCTCGAACGACCGGAACGCCTGGATCTGATCCTGGGGCGAGCCGTACCAGATCGAGTCGGTTCCCCACACGACCCGGTCGGCGCCGACCTGCGCGAGGAGCTTGCCCAGCACGTGGGCGGCGGCGGTCGGGTTCCGCATCACCAACCACCAGGTGGAGCCGAGCTCGGCGAACACGTTCCCGTCGGGTCCGATGTCGTGGTCACGCAACGTGGTGATGAGACGGTTCACGCCGACGCCCGCGGTCTCGGGGGTGTAGGGCCCTTCGGGAGCACCGGTCTCGAAACCGGAGTGGTACACGACGAAGCGGACGTCGGGGTGTGCGCTCGCTGCGGGGCCGATGTCGGTCGGCGACGAGTACTCCGCGGTCCCACCGAGCATCCCGCCGAGCCCCTTGTGCACGCAGACGATGTTCGTCGAGGTCGTCGTCACGTGGTCGAGGAACGCGTTGCCGACCTGGGGCGAGCCGGCGTCGTGATCGTCGAGCCACCAGCCCTGCGGATTGTGCGTGTACACCTTCCACGCGGCGATGTCGTGGCCGTCGTCGAGCGCGGTCATGCCGTCGAGCGCGGCCTCGACCGACCCGAGCTGGGGGAAGACCCCTCCGTGGACGAGGAGGCGGTCGTCGCCGCACACGGCCGCGAACGTGCGCCGGGCCTCCTCGACGTCGGCGATCGACTGCGGGTTGGCGTCGCCGGGTATCGGCAGTGCCGAGATCACCGCCATCGACGTGTCGCTGCGGAGGAACAGCTCGTCGAGGTACTCGTCGATCGTGAAGCACGATCGGGGATCGTCGGCCCCGCAGGTGGCCTGGGGGAACGCGTTGGCGAGGGCCAGTCCGTCGGGCGTCGACAGGTCGTACTCGAGGAAGTGGGTCTGCACGTCGAGGATGAACTCGTCGCCGGTCAGGGCATCGGCGACCGCACCCTCGTCGCTCGGGTCATCGGGGACGACGAAGGTTCCGCCGGTTCGCTTGCCCTTCGACCGCTGCGACTCCGACTCGCACGCGGCGATCGCGGCGAGCATGAGGGCCGCGCCGCCTGCGGTGCGCAGGAACCGTCGGCGATCCATCCCGAGACGACGCGCCGCCCGGTCGGCGCCCGCGCGCGTGCGTCGGATCGCCTCGCGCTCGACGGGTCCGAGCGGTTGCGGATCGAACTCACCGTTGGAGCACGGGCCCAGCTTGATCGGGAGATCGTCGATGGAGCGAAACTACCCCGTGTTCAAGTCGGTGGAACGAAGGCGAGACGAATCGCCGCCAGCCTTGCCTGCGGTGGGGGACCTTCTCGACGGGTACGTCGCTGCCGATGCGTTCGACGAGAACCAGGGCATCACGTTCTCACTCCTGGGGGAGGAGCGTCCGTTCCCGCTCGATCTCGTCCCGTCGAGGTCGAGCTCACCCGGATCGCCTGATCCGTTCCTCCGCCTGATCCGTTACCTGGGTGGCGTCGGGACGACCCGCAGGATGCTGTCGTTCGTCTCGTTCGACGTCGTCACGAAGAGGGTTCCGAGCGTTGCGACAGCAGGGGTGCGGAGCCGGCCCTGGTTCGTGAGCATGGTGCCGGTGTCGAGCACGCGGGTTCCCGCCGCGTCGAGCTTCACGCCGAGCAGCTTCTGACCCTTCAAGCAGGCGATGAGGAGCACGCCGTCCCAGGAGCCCCACTTCGTCCCGTACACGAACGTGGCTCCCGATGTCGCGATCGTGGTCGGGCCCGAGGTCCAGACCGCCGGCACGGCATTGGGGAACTTGTCGAGGTCGGTCATCGGGACGGATTCGTCGTACGACCCGCCGGCCCCGTTCGGGTCCCAGCCGTAGTTGGCGCCGGGGAGCAGCAGGTTCACCTCGTCGTCGCGGTACGAACCGTGCTCGACCGAGTAGGCCTTGCCGTCGGCGCGGAACGCGATCCCCTGGACGTTGCGGTGGCCGAAGTTGTAGATGCGCGGGTCGAAGCCGCTGAACGGGAAGACGATCCCCGGGTTGGGGGAGACGCCGGCGCCGTTGCGGTCCACGCGAAGGACCTTGCCGCCGAGCGAGGTCTTCGACTGGGGAGCCGATCCCGTCGCGGCGTCGCCGGTGCCGATCCAGAGCGCGCCGTCGGGGCCGAACCGGGGACGGCACCCCGAGTGGCGCCCGAGCTCGCCGTTGGCGTTCACGGGCATGCCGGTGACGATGTCGACGCGATTCGAGAGCTTGGTGTAGCCGGTGTCGACCGTCCAGCGGGCGACGCGCACGTCGTTGTTCGGCCCGCCGAGCGTCGAGGCGAAGCAGGTGTAGACGTACCGGTTCGTCGTGAACTGCGGGTCGACGGCCAGGCCGAGCATCCCGGTCTCGGAGGCGACGACGACGTCGGCCGGGTCGGCGAGGACGCGCGGCTGTCCGCCGATGAGCGCCTCGATCGGTCCCGCCCGTTCGGTGAAGAGCATGGTGCCGTCGGGGGTCCACTGCACGTCCCACGGGACGGAGAGGTTCGACACCGCCGACGTCACGGTGAGGGCCGGCGGCGGCAGGCACGATGCGAGCAGCCCGACCGTCGCGACGAGCGCGACCAAGAGAAACGTCCTGCGCATGTCGGTGCCCTCCCTGGCGAAGCCTCGACGCTAGTCGCGACCGCGCCGAGCGCGGCCATCGTCCTACGCTGGGAGACATGTTCGTGGTGGTCGTGGCGTTGCTCGTGATCGTGCCGCTTGCCGAGCTGGCCGTGATGATCGCGGTGGGTCAATGGATCGGGGTGTGGCAGGCGATCGCCCTGCTGTGCGTGGTCTCCCTCGTCGGTCTGGCGGTGGTGAAGCAGCAGGGTGTCGGCGCCTGGCGCCGGATCCGCGCCGAGATCCGCATCGGCCAGGTCCCCGCAGCGGCTGCGGTCGACGGTGCGTTGGTGCTGGTCGCAGGGGTGCTCCTCCTGATCCCCGGCTTCCTCACCGCGATCCTGGGGTTTCTCCTGCTCGTGCCACCGGTCCGCGACCTGATCCGACGGCTCACCGGGCGGCGCCTCACCCGGAGGGTCCGGTACATCGACGCCGCCAGCAGCGAGATGCGGCCCAAACCGCCCGAGCTCAGCCGCTAGTCAGCCAACCGGTCGGAGCAGCTCGGGGGCGACGGGGCAGTCGACGCGACGCGAGATCCGGGCCGGGGAGTCGAGGCCGGTCGGGCCGGCGATCCGTTCGACGTCGGCGAGGGCGATCCGGTCGACATCGGGGTCGGGCCCCACCGCGGTGTCGAGGGCCTCGAACATCCGCGGCGGCAGGACCCTTCCGGTGGGGGCGACGAGCCAGACCAAGCCACCCTGGGCCCGGATGCTGTCGACGACTCCTCCCGCACCCGACCCCACCAGCGCCGTCGTGCCACCGACCGCGCGGGCCTCCAGGAGCAGGTGCGACGGACGGACCCCCGAGAGCCCGTCACCGGCACCCACCCGGAAGGTGTCGAGGTCAGGGCGATCCGCGAGGGCGGCGGTGATCGACGCCGGCCGACCGAACACCGCGATCGGGTCGTCGTGCGGGAAGGGCAGGAGGGCCGAGAGCCGGGCCCCGGTCTGGTCGTCGCGCAGGCGGCGCCATGCTTCCCACGCAGCGTCGGGGCCGTCGGCTGCACAGAGGACGCGGGCGCAGACCCACCAGAGCGCCGCCGCGGGGGCGTGGTGGGCGAGGAGGCGACGACACGACACGACGAGCCCGGCGGGGTCACCGTCGAAGGCGGACAGACACTCCGCGGCTTCGCTCGCGAGGAGCGTGTCGTCGTCGTCGTGCCAACGCGCGAGCGCGCGGAGACGCTCGAAGGGTTGCATCTCGCCACGGTAGC
>JBBQMI010000115.1:0-6189 GCA_038328825.1 Acidimicrobiia bacterium
TCCGGCAGCGCCGGCGCGACGAGGACACCGGTGCGGTAGGAGAGCAGCGCCTGATCGCGCTCCTCGGCGCTCGCGGCGACGGCGCGCAGGTCGACTCCCTTGTCGAACATGCTCAACCGCTGCGTCGGGTGGAGGTCGTCCCACACGAGCATCCGCTCCGAACCGCCGACGATCATCGTGCGGATCTTCGTGGGGCTCAGCCAGTTCACGTGGACGTGTGCGATCGCGTCACCGTCGAGCGGGAGCGTCAGGTACCCGACACACGCCTTGCCCGCACCGATCGGATCGGCCCCCTGGGCTCCCACGCCGACCGGACGGCGATCCGACGGGAGGATGAAGTCGAGGATCGAGAGGTCGTGCGGCGCGAGGTCCCAGAAGACGTCGACGTCGGGCTGCACGAGGCCGAGGTTGATGCGGACCGAGTCGACGTACTGCACGTCGCCGAGCACCCCGGCGTCGACGAGCTCGCGGATGCGTCGGACCACGGGCGTGTAGCAGAAGGTGTGATCGCACATCAGCACCCGATCTGCATCGGCAGCCAGGTCGACCAACTTGCGGCCTTCCGCGACCGATGCGGCCAGGGGCTTCTCGACCAGGACGTGCTTGCCGGCCGCGAAGGCGGCGCCCGCGACGGCCACGTGGGTCGCCGCCGGGGTTGCGATCGCGACCGCCTCGACCGCCGGGTCACCGAGCACCTCGTCGAGCGAATCCGTGACCCGCAGGGTGCTGTAGCGCCCCACGGCCCCTCGGGCCCGATCCAGGTCGAGGTCGCACACCCAGCGGAGCTCGCAAGCCGAGTGGGCGGAGAAGTTCCTGATCAGGTTGGGGCCCCAATAGCCGGCGCCGACGACGGCGACGCCCACGGGTTTCGATTCGGACATGCGCAAAGGGTACAGAGAAGGAGTGGGGCCGGCGGACGCGAAGGGCGGGTCGTGCACGGGTGAGCGATCGAGCCGGCGCAACGGATTCGACCGAGAGACTGAGAAGGAGTGGGGCCGGCGGACGCGAAGGGCGTTCAGCTGCTCCGCTGGACCGAGGGCGACCAGGCTCGGGTCACCAGCAGCTCGGGCTTGCCCGAGCCGTCGGCCGGGACGGTCCAGGTGTTCGTCTCGGCGGTCCCGGTGCGGGCCTTCGGCAGGCCGAACAGCACGTTCGCGTCGTCGTACCACTCCACCTGGTCGTCGACGTTGCGGGTCTCGATGAGCTCGACGTCGTGACCGGTCCGGAGGTCGCGCACGTGGAGCCGCCACTGCACGTCGAGGGCGTCACCGATCCGCTTCTTGTAGGCGACGCGGGTGCCGTCGGGCGAAAGCGAGGGGCACTCGATCCCCTTGTCGACGACCTCGGCCGAGCGTTCGGAGAGCTTCCCCTCGATGAGGTAGATCTGACCGCCGGTCTGGAGCGTCGCGTAGAACGTGTCGGAGTCGGGAGCGAACGTGACGCCCCAGTAGTTCCGGTCGATCGAGTCGACGACGGAACCGTCGTTGGTGACGTCGAACTCCTCGAGGTTGCCGAGCAGCTCCCCCGTCTTCAGGTCGACGAAGATCGTTCGGGTCGAGAACGACACCGACGCGTACGACTCGCCGCTCACGAACACGGTCATCGCCGCGTACCGACCGTCGGGCGAGACGCGCGCCCGGCTCGGCAGACCCGGGAGGTCGAACGTGTGCGTCACCCGGAACTGGTCGTCGAACACGAGACCGCCGTAGGTCGTGACAACCCCGCGGTCGGCGACGAGGCAGATCCCGCGTGAGCTCGCCATGTCGACACGCTCGCACGAGAGCGGGGTGAGGGCACGCGGGCCGTTGGGGTCGTCGAGCGGGACGACTGCGACCTTGCCGTAGGTGGCGCCGTAGGCGGTGCTACGGAACAGCATGTGCGGTTCCGCGACGAAGTCTTCGAGCTTCGACCTACCTGCGACCGCCACCTTCTTGGCGCCGCGTTCCTGCGCGGTCGAACGGTCACGCGCGTAGAACAGGTAGCCCGCGCCCCCCACGAGACACACGATCACCAACACCGCGAAGCCGATGATGCGGTTGCGGTCGCTCGACCGTTTCGACGTGGACACGAGCGCTCATCCTACGGCGACCCCCCGGGACGCCGGTGCGCGGGTGGTCGCTCAGGAACCGGCGGCCGACTCGCCCGTGAGCACAGTGAGATCGACGGCGGGACGCGTGTCGCGACGACGACGCGGCACCTGGAGGAGACGACCGAGCACCGCCTGTGCAGTGGCCAACATGATCGCGAGGTCGAGTCCGACCGACCAGTTCTCGACGTAGAAGAGGTCGAGGCGCCGGTAGACCTCGAAGTCGGGGTTGTCGCGTCCCTCGACCTGCCAGAGACCGGTGATCCCGGGCGTGACGTCCTGGCGACCCAGCAGCTCGTCGTCGAACTGCTCGACTTCGTGCGGCAGCGCCGGACGCGGCCCGACGAGGCTCATCTCGCCACGGAGCACGTTGATGAGCTGGGGGAGCTCGTCGATGCTCGTGCGCTCGAGGACGTGGCCGACCCGGGTGCGGCGCGGGTCGCGCTCGAGCTTGAAGAGCGGACCGGTGCGCTGGTTGTCGAGGGAGAGATCGACGAGCTGCTCCTCGGCATCGATCACCATCGTGCGGAGCTTCAGCAGCGTGAACGGCGCGCCGTCTCGGCCGACGCGCGTCTGGCGGAAGAACACGGGCCCGCGGTCGCACAGCTTCACGGCGATCGCACTCGCGAGCAGGAGCGGGCTCAACAGGACGAGCATCACCCCCGATACGGAGACGTCGAGCACGCGCTTGACCCAGCGCTGCCACGGCGCGAGCGACTGCTGCTCGAGGTAGAAGAGCGGTTCGTGCGCGAACGGCAACGCACGGATGCGACGGTGGTCGATGCCGCGGAGCCCGCTGGAGAGGTGCACGTGGACGTCGTGACGGAGGAGCACGCGTGTCATGCGGTTGAGCTCATCGGTCGGGACGTCGCTCGTGGCGACGATGACGCCGTTCGCGCGAGCCTGTGCGAGCACCGGGAGCACGTCGTCGAAGTCGCCACCGAGGGCTACCCGGGAGCTCCAGTCGCGCAGCTCCCTCGAGGGGCCGACGACACCGGTGACTCGGTACCCGAGCTCGGGGTGCTGCTCGATGAGGCGGTAGAGCTCGGCCGCCTCGGGACCGGCGCCGACGAGCACGACCGGCCGGCAGAACCGACCGTTCGTGCGGCCGCGGCGGAGCCACGATCCGTAGACACCGCGGGCGAGGGTCAGGAGGAGGAAGGTGAGGAGCGCGCCGAGCGCGGCGCGAGCGATCGAGAGCTCGGTCGCGAGCTGGCCCGCGACGACGACGGCGATAACACCCGAGAGCACCGACGCGCGTGCGAGCCGGGCCGTCTCGACGGCACGCACTCCGCAGACGCGTGCCAGGTACAGACGCTGCGACGCGATCACCAGCACCGACGACACGGTCACGAGCGCGAGCTCGGTGCCGAAGCGCGTCGTGCTGCCGCTCAGCGAACGCGTGAACTCACCGGGGACGAGCAGCGTGATCAGCCACGCGATGGTGACCGCGCCGACGTCGAGACCCAGGAGGATCCAACGGAGCGACCGCACCGCGATCGGGGCATCGTCGGGCGCGCTCGCAGCACGGAGACCGCGTTCGCTGTGATCCGTCGATCTCCGGTTCGGTCCCTGCTGGGCGCGACGACGCCCTTCACGTACCGATGCTCCGTCCATGGACCCCGCCTCTCGCACGTTCATCCGCCACGTTCCGTGCGATCACTGCCGTCGCCGTCGCAGTGCTCGCTCGGATTCGATACCACCCGAAAGTAACCCCTTCGGGCATCCGGGAGCAACGCCACCAGGTGGACCCCTGGAGAAAGCTCCCGGAACACGCCCCGCAGCCTACTGTCCGCGCGAGAGAGAATCCCTGAGTCCGTAGGCTCGATCGCGATCTTGGGGGGCATCCGAGGGCCGACGAACCGTCAGGTCGCGTCGAGGGTCCGACGCTTGCGGCTCTGGACCACGAGCACGCCGCCGATCGCCACCGCTCCACCACCGATCGCGACCGCAGCCGCGATGTCGCCGCCGGTGAACGGCAGGTCGCCGCGGGTCTGGGTCTTGCCCGCCACCTGCACCGCCGAACCGGTCGAGCCGGGGTCGTCGACCCTGGTGTTCGTGTTGCTACCAACGGGGTAGTCGTCGGCCGCGTACGCCACCGTGGCGGGCACGAGCGCACCCGCCGCGACGATCCCTGCTGCTGCCAGCTGCCAGAAGCGCTGCTTCATCCTGATCCGCTCCATCGTCGTACCCGTCGAGCCGCTTGAGGGCTTCGATCGAACGAGGACGCAGAAGCCCGGAAGGGACCTGCGTCTTCTCGATCCAGAGTACCGACGACGCCTATGAGCCGATCGGCCCATACGGCGCCCGGAACCGGTGGATCACCAGGTCACGGTGTGTGTGTCGCCGTCGGTCCAGGCCCCGATGGCGTCGGTCCAGGCGACGCCGGGGACCCGCGCGGTGGGCTCGAACTGCATCGTGCGGACCCCTGCCGGGAGCGTGAACCGCACGACCAGCTCCCGGGATGCCCCGGGGGCGAGGGTGACGTCGGTCGCGACCACGCGGGCGGGCCCGTCGGCACCCGCCGCGACGAGGGGCGCGCCGTCGTCGATGGTGATGTCTCGGGCCGAGCCGGGGACGTCGATCGAGAAGATCCCCACGTAGGTCCCGGAGGCGTCGTCGCGTCCGGGGAACGGTCCGGCCACGTAGCGCGGCAGGTCGGGAGGGGTCTGGTTCGTCAGCGTGGCCCGGATCGTGACCACAGTGGGATCCGCCGCCGACCGACCGGGTGCGAGCTCGAGCTTCGCGGTGACCGGAACGAACTGGTCCAGCTTGTTGCCGCCGCGGTTGAGGACCGAGAGCAGGACCGAATCGGGCCCCAGCTCGCCGCCGATGCCGATGCCCTTCCAGCCTCGATCCTGGGCCGGATCGGACGACCAGGCGAGCACGTGCCTCCCGGCGGCCGCGCTCTGGAGCGCATCGATCAACGTGACCGTGTCCCAGGTGCCGGTGTCGAGCGCGGCGACGGTCGCCCGGGCGATCGCACCCAGCCGCTCCCGGCGGGCGGACTGGGCGGTGTCGTCGCCTTCGAGGGTCAGGTACTGCTTGAGGAACACCTCGTCGAGCACCGAATCGGCGCTCACGGTCTCACCGTCGACGTCGACCGGTCCGGTGGCCTTGAGGAGGGCCTGCACCGCAATCGGGTCGATCGTGAGCACACCGTCGAGATCGTCGCCCGTGCGCCACTTCCACATCTGGAGCGCGAGGGAGGCGCTGGCGTCGAACCGGGGGGTCATCGCCAGGTTGCGCCACTCCTCGTTCGGATGCGTCCACCCCCACCGGGCCGCGAAGTCGCCGGTGATGGGCACGGCTCCCGGCGGGAGAGTCAGGTCGCCGGTCGGGGTCATGTCGCCGAGCGAGAACGATCCGTCGTGGAAGTCGAGGACGCCGACGGAGAGGAACATCCCCGAACCGGCACGCATCTCCGCGTTGTTCGCGGCGAAGACGAGGTAGCGCGACGGACCGCGGAGCAGCGGGACGAGACCATCGGCCGTCGCGCCGAGGTCGCCCAGCGCGCCGCTGAGCCGACCCAGCTCTCGCGAGAAGTCGTTGCGGGCGTCGGCGAGCGGACCGATCAACGCGTCGTCGGGGCCGAGGTCGACGTGCTCCAACCGGGCGTTCGACGCGCCCGCGATCGTGCCGAGCTGCTCCACGAGACGGACGCGACCCGGACCGCCGGGCTGCTGGGCGTCGATCGCGGCGCGCGACGCCTGCTGGCCGGGAACCGTCGCGAGCCTCCGCTCGATCGCCTCGATCGCGAACGGGTCGTCGCCCAGCAGCGCGGCCGCGCGCTCGAGCCAGTCGATCGACGTCGCGGGCGTCTCGCCGTAGCGATCGAACGGGGTCGCCTCGCCGTAGCCGACGAGCCCCTCGTGGTGCAGCTCGACCCCGACGACCGGCTCCTCGTCCGAGGACGCGTAGGCGATCGTGAAGGTCTCGGCCAGTCTCAGCGTCCGGGGGACGATGCGCAGCTCCATGACCGCGAGCCTAGCCGCACGAATGCCGGGAGGGCCCCGGCGGTTGCGCCGGGGCCCTCCTGGTCAGTAGTCGATCTGGATGCGGTCGTAGTGATCGGGCAGCGCGAACGAGCCGTGGTTGCCCGT
>JBBQMI010000116.1:0-6180 GCA_038328825.1 Acidimicrobiia bacterium
GGAGCGCCTCGAGCACGTCGGGGAACCGGTCGCGCAGCTCGACCACGATGCGGGCGAGGAAACCGTGCGTCTGGTGCACCTGCGGGGCGCCCCGTCGCTCGGCCGCGAACGCCGCCTCGGCGTCGGCCTCGATGTGGAGCGGATCGGACTCGAGCAGGGTCACGGCGTGGCCGGCCCGCCCGATCGCGAGCGCGGCCGCGAGTCCGCCGACCCCACCGCCGACCACGACGATCCGCTCCGCCACGACCCTCCAACCTGGTTCTCGGCAGGGCTTCGTCACCCGGCTGAGCTGTTTCCCGCCGAGAACCCGAATCCCGCAGCCACAACGGTGCTGCCACGAACCCAGATCGGCAAACCTAGATTATGGTAACGGGCGTTGCCAACCACGACGTCGTCCGGGGCTCGGAGCCGGTGGGCGGGGGTGAGCCCCACCGACCGTCGCATCGAGCGACGCGCCCTGCTCCTCGACGCCGCGTTCGAGCTGCTCGGCACCGAAGGCTCGGCCCGGACCACCGTGCGCGCCGTCTGTGCCCGGGCCCGACTGAACCCCCGGTACTTCTACGAGAGCTTCACCGACCTCGACGAGCTGATCGTCGCGGTCTACGACCTCCTCGTGGACCAGCTCACCGAGGTCGTCGTGACCACGATGGACATCGCGCCCCGTGACCCCCGGTCGCAGACCCGAGCCGCGATCGAGCAGATCGTCGGCTTCGTCGACGAGGACCGACGCCGGGGTCGGGTGCTCTACGTCGAGGCGCTCGACAACGCCGCCCTGAACCGGCGACGGTTCGAGACCGGGCACACGCTCGCCGACATCGTCGCCCTCGACGCGGCCGCACGCTTCGGCGCGCCGCCCGAGGGCGAGCAGATCGGACGCGTCGGCGCGGCGATCCTCGTGGGCGGGTTCAGCGAGCTGCTCATCGGTTGGCTCGACGGTCGGATCGAGCTCACGCGCGAGCAGCTCGTCGACGACGCGACCGCGCTCTTCCTCGCACTCGGCGAGACTGCGGCGGCGATCGCAGCGGGGCGCGCGGATCGCGTGTGCGCTCCTGACACCGGAACCGACGGCACCCCGAAGTCCACCGCCCAGGAGCGTGGCCGATGAGCACGACCGATCCCCTCACCTCGAGTCCGTTCGTGGCCGCGATCGAGCCGATCACCGCGACGGACGACGAGATCGCCCGCGCCCTCGACGAAGCCGAGATCCCGCCGCTGCTCCCCGCGCTCGCGTACCTCACCGGCGACCTGTCGCTCCTGCGCGACGACCTCCGATCCGACCCGATGCTGGCCGCCGCGCTCCCCCAGGGGGGACTGACCGAAGACCAACAGGCGACCGCACGCGCGCTCGCGCTCGACGTGCTCGTGCGCTTCCGCGACGCCGGCAGCATCGCGGCGCCGCCACCCACCGACGACGATCTCCTCACGATCATGGAGCACGCCGTGGGCGAGACCGGCCTCGACGCGTACCTCCCGCTCCTCTCCGAGGAGCTCGGCGTGCGCGAGCGCGACCGGCGAGCACCCGATTGGCGGCTCGCCGACGTGGCCCCCGGACGTGCCGTCACCGTCGTGGTGATCGGCGCGGGCATGTCGGGCATCCTCGCGGCGCACCGCCTCCTCCAGGCCGGCGTTGCCTTCGTGGTGATCGAAAAGGACGCCGACGTCGGTGGGACATGGCTCGAGAACACCTATCCCGGGTGCCGAGTCGACAACCCGAACCACAACTACAGCTACTCGTTCGCGCAGCGGCACGACTGGCCGTTCCACTTCTCGACCCAGCCGGTGCTGCGCGAGTACTTCCGCGACTGCGCCGACGCATTCGCGGTGCGCGAACACGTGCGCTTCTCCACCGAGGTCGTGTCGGCGACCTGGTCCGACTACGACCGACGCTGGACTGTGCGCACCCGCGCCTCCGACGGAACCGAGACCACGATCGAAGCCGACGCGGTGATCAGCGCGGTGGGCCAGCTGAACCGCCCGTCGTACCCCGACATCGAGGGCATCGACTCGTTCGCAGGACCCACGTTCCACTCGGCCCGCTGGGACCACGACGTCGACCTCACCGGCAAGCGGGTCGCGGTGATCGGAACCGGTGCGAGCGCGGTGCAGTTCGTGCCCGAGATCGCGCCCGCGGTCGGCGCGCTGACACTCTTCCAGCGAACGCCCCCGTGGCTCGGGCCGACGGCCGACTACCACGACGCCGTCGCGCCCGGCCTCCAGTGGCTCTACGGACACGTGCCTTCGTACAGCGAGTGGAACCGCTTCTGGATCTTCTGGCGCATGGGCGACGCCGCCATCGAGGCCGTGCGCGTCGACGACGACTGGGACCGGTCCCTCGGTTCGGTCGGGCCACTCAACGAGATGTTGCGCATGCTCCTCACCGGCTACCTCGAGGCCGAGTTCGCCGACCGGCCCGACCTGCTGCCGCACGTCGTGCCGACGTACCCGCCGGGAGCGAAGCGGCTCCTACGCGACAACGGGGTCTGGGCGCGCGCGCTCAAGCGCGACAACGTGACACTCGTCTCGGAATCCATCGAGCGGATCACCCCGAACGGCGTGGTGACCACCGACGGCACGGAGCACCCGGTCGACGTGATCGTGTACGGCACCGGCTTCGAGGCGTCGAAGTTCCTCACGCCCATGACAGTGACCGGACGTGACGGACTCGATCTGCACGAGCACTGGAACGGCGACGCCCGCGCGTACCTCGGCATCACCGTGCCGCAGTTCCCGAACTTGTTCTGCCTCTACGGGCCGAACACCAACATCGTGATCAACGGCAGCATCATCTACTTCTCCGAATGCGGCGTGCGCTACATCCTTGGCTGCTTGAAGCTGCTGCTCGAGGACGACCACCGCGCGCTCGACGTGCGCACCGACGTGCACGACACCTTCAACGCGCGCGTCGACGCCGAGAACCGGGCGATGTCGTGGGGCGCCTCCGACGTGAACAGCTGGTACAAGAACGACAACGGCCGCGTCGCCCAGAACTGGCCGTTCACGCTGCTCGAATACTGGCAGCGCACCCTCGCCCCCGACCCTGCCGACTTCGAGCTCCTCGACTGAGGTTCAGTCGGTTGCGAGCGCGCCGAGCTCGCGCAGACGCGCCCGGCAGTCGGCCCACGTGGTCGCGAGGATCTCGCGTGTGGGGAGCACTGCGTCGATGCGGCCGGCGACCTGGCCGCTCATCGCGTACCCGGCGTCCATGTCGCCGCCGAAGTAGAGGTCGAGGATGCCGTCGAGCGCCATCGACGGCGCGGGCGTCTCCCGCTCTGCCGCAGCCGATCGTTCCGTGCGCAGCGTCCGCATGGCCGGCTTCGCGTAGCGGTTCACCACCACGGTGTCGGTCTCGGCCGCGTCGACCACCGCCTGCTTCCAGATCTCGTGCACCGGCGACTCCGCCGCGGTGAGCATGCGCGTGCCCATCTGGACGCCCTCGGCGCCGAGCGCGAACGCGGCCGCCATGGAACAGCCGTCTGTGATCCCACCGGCGGCGACGATCGGGACGTCGACACGCGACGCGATCAGCGGCACGAGCACCATCGTCGACGCGCCGTCGGCGTTCTTGAACCCACCGCCCTCGATCCCCTCGACCACCAACCCGTCGACACCGGCGGCGATCGCCTTCAGCGCGCCGCGCAACGTGGGCACGACGTGGAACACGGTGATGCCCGCCTCCTTGAGCGACGGCACGAGCGTCGCGGGATCGCCGGCCGACGTGGTGACGAACCGCACGCCGTTCTCCACGACGAAGTCGACGATCGACGGGTCGCGGATGAACAGCTGGGCGAGGTTCACGCCCCAGGGCCGGTCGGTGAGATCGCGCATCTTCTCGATCTCGAGCTTCACCTCGTCGAGGCGACCCGACGACGTCTCGATGATGCCCATGCCTCCGGCGTTCGACACCGCCGACGCCAACTGGGCGCGGGCGATGAAGCCCATCGGTGCCTGCACGATCGGGATCTCGATCCCGAGCATCTCGCTGACGCGCGTCCGCATGCCGGGAGGCTAGGTCTCCGGGCATCGGGAGCACCGGGTACCGGATCGTGCTGCTGTTGCACATCCTCGGCGGCGCGGCGTCGTCGGTCCTGCACGGACTCCTGATCGCGATCCTCGTGCTCATGATCGGGAAGCCCGGCGCCTGACCGTCACTCGGACGTCGCGGCGTGACCGATCGGATCGGTTCACCGACCGTTCGTCGAGAAGTGCTGGTAGTCGGCGAACGTCGCGCCCCATTGCCAGCCGACCGACCGGAACGCCGCCACGAGGACACCACCCTCGACGGCCATGCCCGCACGCACCTGGCTCCGATCGGTGAACGGCGCGCCGGCCGCGGGGATGACGCGACCGCCGTCGAGGTACGGGTTCTCGATCGGGTTGACGTCGATGGCGTGTCCGAACGCGTGTTGCGACCACGACGGCGCGGCGTTGCTGTTCACCGCGTTGCGGCACGAGAAGCCACTGGAGTTGTCGTCGGGCGTCTCGATGTCCTCGAACTCCGCCTGGGTGAAGATCGGCCGCATCGTGCGGACCGGGAACCGCGCCCCGTAGAGCTGCCCGAAGAGCTCGACGACCGAGTCGGCGACGTCGGCGTGCACGACGATCCGACCGGTGTGGTCGCGGTCGTCGAAGCCGACGAGGCTCACCGTGACCATGCGCAGATCGGCCGGTCCCACCGGGCAACCCTCACGCCACGACGCGCCGAGATCGGCGGCCGTCACGACGGTGACCGACGACTGGACCGGTGCCGGCACCGGTGACGCGGTGAGGGGTGGGACCGGTGCCGAGGTGGTGGTCGACGTCGAGGTGGTCGTCGACGTCGAACCGCTGGCCGCGTCGTCTCCCTCACACGCGGGCACGGTCGTGGCGAAGAGCGCGACGAGGATCGGCACCGTCCACGACGTTCGGACGCGCGGGAGCCAGTCCCGCCACCACGTCATCGGCCTTGTCTATCCCGACGGCCCGGTCGCGGACCGTCGCGCTCAGGACTCCGTGACCGACGTGGTGGTGTTGCGAGGTGTGGAACCCGCGAAGAGCGCGTGATCCGACGTGACCGGCCCGTCCTGCGCCCCGCTCGCGCCCGCGACGGATCGCGACGGGCGCTTGTGGGCCGTGAGCGCCCGGGTCGACACCCCACCCACGACGATCAGCCCGATGCCGACCCACTCGGGTGCACCACCGGCGAAGAGCACGATGACGCCGATGATCGTGATCCACGGGGTGACGGTGCCGAGGAAGTCTCGGACCGTCGGTGCGGTCTCGGTCGAGCCTTCACGCACGGATCGGAGCCGGTTCGGGTACCAGATCGTGAACTGCGCGGCCACGATGAGGGGAAGGGTCTGGATGATCCAGCCGGTCCAGATGTTGTTCGAGTTGCGCAGCACCGCATCGCCGTACAGGCCCGATGCGGCCTCGATCCCGAACGCGACGACCCACACCCACGACAGCTGGTAGTTGACCCGGAGGAAGCGGGGCTCATGCCAGAGCTCCTTCGGCATGTCTTCACGGGCGTACTGCATCGTGAAAGGTCGCTTGATGACGATCGAGCCGAGCGCGACCGCGAGCAACGCCCCGTTTGCGACCTCTCCACCCCAGAGCTCGAGCCAGGTGTGTGTCGACGCGGACGCGAACGCCACGATGATCGCGAGGCCGCCGAAGTACACGACATCGAAGTAGTCGAGCAGATGCGGCGTGCTGCCCCGGATCCAGTTCACGGACAGGACCACCAGCGCGAGGCCCAGAGCCAGCGCGGCCGAGATCTCGAGGCGGTTCTTTCCCTCGACCAGCGAGTAGAGGATCCACGGCGAGAGTCCGACCAGCGGGTTCGCCAGGATGCGATCGAGGAGCGAAGTGGCTCCCGCGTGCTGCGTGTCGTGGTGCGTCATGGTGCTCCCCTGAGCCGTGGGACCCCCGCCGGGCCCGTCGTGATCACATCGACCCAGGTCCGATCTCCCTTGATGCGCGATCCGTGAGCCCGTTCTGAGGAACCGCAGCGCACCGGAGCGTCGACGCCGGGCGCGGATCCCGAGGGTCCGAGCGGCCCGACCTGCCGCGTCGGGGCCGGCGAGCTGTCGGAGCAGCAAGAGGCCGTCGACGACCACGATCGCAGCTTCGGCCTCGGCCCGCCGCCGCGCTGGAGTTCCCCGGACCGACTCAGGACGCCGCCGTTCGGCTGCTCCGCAG
>JBBQMI010000117.1:0-6167 GCA_038328825.1 Acidimicrobiia bacterium
AGTAGGGAGGCTTCCGGAGGAGCTGCGACTGGCGCGAGCGGCACGCGGACGCTCAGCGGCCTTTCGCCTGCGCGAGAGACGCTTGGACCTGTCGAACGACAGCGGCGAGATCCACGGGCTGATCGGTCCGGACCTCGACGACGGGCCATGGCCCAGCGATCGGCTCAGCCCGCTCGCCAGACCAGAGATCCTCGTCGAGGCGCACCAGGTCGAAGTGCCCTGGATGCCGATCCGCCGACCGGGCGCGCACGCGGTCGCGTGCGACCGCTTCGTCACAACGACAGAAGACCTCACAGCACGGCCCAGGGAGCCGCCTGAGGTCTTCGAGCACCAGGCTCCGCTGCCAGGTGCTCTCGAGCACACCTCGACCGTTCTCGATCGCGATGTCGAGGAGCGCGGCGACCGACGCCGCGCCGAGCTGACGAGACGTCGTCGGATCCTTCGCGCCGAGCGTCGTCATCAGCGCTTCCTTGATCGTGTCCTTGGAGAACAGCGGCAGACGCAGCCCTGCTGCGAGTCTGCGCGCCACGGTGGTCTTCCCGCTCCCCGGTGGACCCGAGACCACGACGTAGACCTGACCCTCACCATCCTTCATCCATCAGATCCTGCACCACGCTTCGCTCCGATCGCGCAGGTTCTGTGACCAAACGGTGACCACGAGGCGGACGCGAGCCGACCCGCGCAGCCCTCAACGCGGTGAAGTCGCTGGTAGCGTTCGTGGGGCCGGATGGGATCGAACCATCGACCGAAGGATTATGAGTCCCCTGCTCTGACCACTGAGCTACGGCCCCGCGGCTGCGCAGCCTACGTGGGGTGCTCGTACTCAGCTGGGGAACGCACCGAACCGGAGCAGGTTGCCGTGGGGATCGATCAGGGCCCACTCGATCGATCCGTCGGCTGCTTCACGCGGCGCGTGCAGTCGAGGGATCGCTCGGCTCTCCGCGGACGGGAGGTCGACTGCCGCGGCCCACGCCGTGTGGAGCGCGCGACATTCACCGACCGTATCGAAGCGCACGAAGCAGCCCACGTCGTTCGTGGCCGGATCGAGATCGGCGTGCGACCAGAAGTGGAGCTCGAGCCCGTTCGCGTGAGCGAGGATCAGGTACCCCGGCCAGCGACCGCGCTCCATGAATCCGAGCGTCGCGTAGAAGGTCGCGGTGGCGTCGAAGTCGGGACTCGGGAGGATCGGGATCGTGACGAGTCTCATGGCTCCGGGGGCGAGGCTCGAACTCGCGACATTCGGATTAACAATCCGACGCTCTGCCGACTGAGCTACCCCGGAAGGACCTCTGACGATAGCAAAGCTCGCACGAGACCCATGACCTCGCGATGGGTGCGAGAGCACGAGTAGTCGATCCGGGCGAGACCGTGCTCGTGCTTGTTCCGGCGGATGCTCGGATCGGCGACAGCTCGATAGGCCTTGCCGAACTGGGAGCGCGGGATCTGGGCGAGCTGCGACCAGAACGCCTCCGCGGCCTCGAGATCGAGCCCGACGTGCAGGTAGAGCCGGACCCGCACCCGCGACGCGTCCACCGCGAAGAAACGACGCAGCCAACGGCAGAAGCAGGCGATCATCAACGGGTCGCAGTTCGCGAACGTCACCGCCCCATCGGTCTTGCCGCCTTCTCCGGCGTAGAGCGCGATCCCAGCGGCGAAGAACGCCTCGTCGCCAAGCTTCGCGACCCGTTCGACGCCACGCCGATTCATCTCCTCGATCTCGGCGAGCTTGGCGACGTGGTGCGGATGCGGCGAGACGAAGGTCGGACGGTGTCGTGGTTGGGGCGTGAAGACGACGTCGCGGACCCAGAGGGAGACCGACGACTTGCTCACGCCGAGCTCGGTCGCAATCTCGACGAGGGTGTGCGCCTCGGCGCGCAGCTCGCGGGCACGTTCCTGCTCGATGACCTTGCCGCGGTATCCCATCTCGCCCTCCTTGGCCCGGCTCAAGGATATCGAACGCGTGTTCGATCATCAAGGAGGAGGTGCGGGAACGGCGCGGGTCGGGTAGGAAGGGGCGCATGACGCGATTTCGGATCGGACTCGGGCTCGGGCTGGCGGTCGGGTACTACCTCGGCTCACGTGCGGGCCGCGAGCGCTACCACCAGATCAACCGGACGATCTACCGGGTGCGCAAGACCAAGCCGTTGCGCAAGGCGAGGGCCGCGGTCGACCTGGGACGCGAGCGGATCCGGACGCGACACGACGAGCCGGTGCAGCTCGTGCTCGTCGACGAGCACGACGCGTTCGTTCAGGGTTCTTCGAGGTAGTCGCGCAGGCGTTGCGAACGCGTCGGGTGACGCAGCTTCGCCAACGTCTTCGACTCGATCTGGCGGATGCGTTCGCGCGTCACGCCGAACTCCTTGCCGACCTCTTCGAGCGTGCGCACCTGACCGTCGTCGAGACCGAAGCGCAGGCGCACGACCTGACGTTCGCGGTCGTTCAGTTCCTCGAGCGCTTCCTCGATCGCTTCGGTGAGCAACGCGCGCGCCGCGGCGGTCGCGGGCGCAGTGGCGTTCGGGTCTTCGACGAAGTCGCCGAGGAAGCTGTCGTCTTCCTCCCCCACCGGCGTCTCGAGCGAGACCGGTTCCTGACCGAGGCGCTGGATCTCGCGCACACGGTCAGGGGTCATCTCGACCTTCGCCGCGATCTCGTCGACGGTCGGCTCACGACCGAGCTCCTGCAGCATCGAGCGCTGCACGCGCAGCACCTTGTTCATCGTCTCGACCATGTGCACCGGGATGCGAATCGTGCGGGCCTGGTCGGCGATGGCGCGCGTGATGGCCTGGCGGATCCACCACGTCGCGTAGGTCGAGAACTTGAAGCCCTTCGTGTAGTCGAACTTCTCGACCGCGCGGATCAGGCCGAGGTTGCCCTCCTGGATGAGGTCGAGCAGGGCCATACCGCGGCCGACGTAGCGCTTCGCGATCGAGACGACGAGGCGCAGGTTGGCCTCGGTCAGCTGACGCTTGGCGAGACCACCGTCGGCCTCCACGGCTTCGAGCCCGGAGCGCTCGCCGTCGGAGAGGCCTTCCTCCTCGTGGAGACGGTCGCCGGCTGCGAGGCCGGCCTCGATGCGCATCGCGAGCGTGACTTCCTGTGGCCCCGTGAGGAGCGGGACCTTGCCGATCTCCTTGAGGTACATGCGGACCGGGTCGAAGCTGCCGGTCTCCATCGGCGCGCGGTCGAGCCGCTCGGCGGCGCGACTGCGTCGGGCCGCGAGCGTGCCGGCCGAGAGCGTCGGTGTTGCCGTCGGCGACGGCGGTTCCGCGGTGGGCGGCAGCACGGGCGCGATCGGAGCGGGCGCTTCGTGCGCGGATGCAGTGTCGGTCCCACCGCGACCGGCGCGTCGTTCGTCTTCGCGCTTGAGCTCCTCGACGATCTCGTCGACGACCTGCACGCCCGACGCGCGGATGTTCGCGTAGATCGCCGCGAGCTCGGCCGTCTCGGGCTCGAGATCGGGAAGCGCGGCGAAGATCTCGCCCGTCGTGACGAAACCGCGTTCGCGCACACCGGCGAGCAGCGCCGCGATGTCGCCGGACATCGGAGCGTCGGCCACATCGGTTGCCGCGGGCGCGATCGGGTGCACCGACGCGAGCGGCGTGTCGGACTTCGATCCGTCGATGTCAGGATTGGATTCGGCCACCATGGTGTCCTACTCCTCCGCCACGCCCGTGATCCACGTTACCAACTGTTCGGCTGCCTGCTCGGCGCGGTTCCACTCGCCCTGCGTACGACCGCGCACGAGCTCGTCGAGCAGGACCTTCATCGGCGCGGATCGCTCGTCACCTGACCGGAGAAGTTCGTCGAGGCGCCGCTGCGCCGCCGGTTCGACCGCGTTCGACATCAATCGCGCCCGCAACGTCGTCTCCTCGCCGACCTCGGGTTCCTCCACGGAGATCCGCTCGAGGATGGACCGCACCTCCCCCGACGACGATTCGATCGCTCCGGGCACGGTGTCGGCGCTGTCGAGGGCGATGAACACCTCGCGGGCCAGCGGGTCGGCGTAGAACGCGTCGTCGAGCCAATCGGCGACGAGCTCGGGACGGTGGATCGCCCAGCGCAAGAGGTCGAGCTCGCGCGGATCGATCGACTGCGCGGTGCGCTCACGTCGGGGCTCGACGCGCGGGCGCGGCGACGTGTTCCTCGCGATCGCGTCCTTGAACCACGCGTGCTCAACGCCCAGCGTGCCCGCGACACGCTGGATGTAGCCCTCGCGCACGAGCTCGTTCGGGTGCTCGCGCAACACGGGCACGAGATCCTCCGCGGCGCGTGCCCGACCCTCCGGTGACGACAGATCCGCGGCCGCGAGCACGCGGTCGATCCGGAACTGGAGGAACGCGCTCGCTGCGCTCACCGCCTTCGCCAACCGCTCCGGGTCGTCTCGCCAGACGTCGGCCGGGTCGCGACCGGCCGGGAGGTCGGCGACCTGGAACTGGACCTCGAACTTCTGCTCCCACTGGTAGCAGCGCTCGGCCGCGGCCTGACCCGCGGCGTCGGCGTCGTACGCGAGCGTGACCTTGCGGGCGAGGTTCTTCAGGATCTGGAAGTGCTCGTCGGCGAGGGCGGTACCGCAGGTGGCGACCGCCTGGGGGACGCCCGACAGCGCGAACGCCATCACGTCGGTGTAGCCCTCGCAGATGACGACCTCACCCCGGGCGACGATTTCGGCCTTCGCCCAGTTCAGCCCGTACAGCAGCCGGCTCTTCTGGTAGATCGGTGTCTCGGGCGAGTTCTTGTACTTCGGCCCGTTGCCGCCTTCGAGCGCCCGACCTCCGAAGCCCACCGGGTCGCCCCGGCCGTCGTAGATCGGGAACATGAGCCGCCCGCGGAACTTGTCCTGCAGGGAGTTGGTGCGGTTCACGAACGCGAGGCCGGCGCCGACTATGTCGTCGCGCGCGAACTTCGCCTGCTGCAGGTGCTTGCTCAGCGCGTCGAACTTGTCGGGCGAGAAGCCCATGACGAACTGGCGGACCGCATCGCCGTCGAACCCGCGACTGCGGATGTAGCGACGGGCGTTCCCCGCGTCGTCGGACCTCAGCAACCGGTCGTGGTAGAAGTCGATCGCTGCGCCCACGGCCTCGGCTAAGCGGGTCTTGCGCTGCCGGTCGCGCGTGTGCGACGCGTCGTCGTAGCGCAGCGTGATGTTGGCCTTCGCCGCGAGTCGCTCGACCGCGCCGACGAAGTCGAGGTGTTCGACCTCGCGCACGAAAGTGATCGCGTCCCCGCTCTTCTGGCAACCGAAACAATGGAACAAGCCCATGCTCGGGTTGATGGAGAACGACGGTGACTTCTCGGAGTGGAAGGGGCAGAGACCGACCCAGCGCTGGCCGACGCGCTTCAGCGCGAGGTGCTCACTCGCGAGTGCGACCAGGTCGGTCGACTCACGGACCCGCGCGACGTCCTCGTCGAGGATTCCCATCTGCTGCAACCCTACGGCAGCGAGCCGTGTCGGTCTCCGGGGGTATCAGACACCGCGCGGGAGATCTTCGGGCCGCCAGCCGAGGAGCTCGACGCCGAGGCCGAGGGCGAACCGGTCGGTCATGCCGCTCACGTAGCGGACGGCCTCCGCTGCAGCCTCGGGCGATCCGGCGTCGACGGGAGGAACCGCGCCCGACGCGACCTCGGGGATGCGCAACGGTGCGTCGGCGAAGTGCTCGACCAGACCCCGGAGCAGGAAGATCGCGCGGTCGGCCTGCCGACACGCGGCCGGGCGCAGGTAGATCCGCTCGAAGTTGAAGGACCGGAACGCGGCGAGGGCCGATGCTGCGGGCTCGGTCATCCCGACGGAGCCGGTCAGGCGGATGGCGTCGAGCACCGCGACCACGAAGGTGCCGATCTGCTGGGACCGACGGGTGCCGACGACGTCGCGCACCTCTGCGGGCAGATCGTCGGCGACGAGGATCCCCGCGCGGACGGCGTCTTCGAAGTCGTGACACACGTAGGCGATGCGATCGGCCCAGGCCACGACCTCGCCCTCGGCGGTGCCGGGCGCGGGCCGTCTCCACGAGTGGTTGCGGACGCCGTCGAGCGTCTCCACACAGAGGTTGAGCGGGGCCAGGGTCACGTCGGCGCCGTAGACGGCGTGGTCGTAGCCACCGGCGGGCAGGAACGGGCTGAAGGCCTCCTCCGAGGCGTGACCCGCCGGACCATGGCCGCAATCGTGGGCG
>JBBQMI010000118.1:0-6123 GCA_038328825.1 Acidimicrobiia bacterium
CACGCCACCGGCGCAGCGGATCCACCAGTAGGGCGAGTGGAGGCCGTGCGCGTGATGCGATCCGCGGAGCCAGAGTCCGGCGCGCGCCAGCTTCTCCTCGAGCTCGTGCTGGCGGTAGATGCGGATGTGTCCGCCGGGCGTGTCGTTGTAGTGCCAGTCGAGCGCCCAGTTCACGCGTTCGGGAAAGCGCGTCGGCACGGTGACCGCCATGCGCCCACCCGGCTTGAGCACGCGCGCGAGCTCGGAGATCGCCCGCTCGTCGTTCCAGATGTGCTCGAGCACCTCCGAGCACACGATCCGATCGAGTGAGTCGTCGGGGAAGGGGAGCTGGAGCGCGTCGCCCTGGACCTGGCCGCCGGGCGCGCCGTCGACGAGCTCGCCCGCTTCCGACATCGCGCCGATCGTGGCTCGGACCTCCTTCAGCTCGCCGCCGTCGGCATCGAACGCGATCACGTTGGCGCCGCGCCGCAGGGCGGCAAAGGCGTGGCGGCCACCACCGCAGCCCATGTCGAGGACGGTGTCGCCGGCGTGGAGCTGGAGGCGGTCGAAGTCGACGGTGAGCACGTCTCGATTGCTCCGCTCACTCGCCCGCGGGAGTGACCCGCCGGCTTCCTCGGTCGGTCCGTTCGCTCCGCAGGCGGTTGCGTTGGTCGAGCAGCGCTTCCCAGCTCTCGATCATGCCGACGGCGCTCGCCCGCCAGGTGAAGCGGTCGAGGATGCGGGCGCGTCCGGCCGCGCCGATGCGCGCCCGTTGCTCGGCATCGTCGAGGAGCTCGAGGATCGCGCCGGCGAGGGCCGACGGGTCGTTCGGCGCCACGGTCCGGGCGCTCACGCCGTCGGGTCCGACGACTTCGGGGAGCGCACCGCCGGTGGTGGCGACGAGCGGGACGCCACACGACATCGCCTCGATCGCGGGGAGGGAGAACCCTTCGTACAACGACGGCACGACCGCGACCTCGGCCTCTGCATAGAGCTCGATGATCCGCTCCTGGGGAACGCCCGAGACGAACTCGACCGCGCCGGCGAGCCCGAGCCGTTCGATGAGCGCGGGGATCGAGCTCTTGTCCTTCTGCTTGCCGATCACGACGAGGTGCGCGTCGGGCCGCTCGACGCGAATCTTCGCGAGCCCTTCGAGGAGGGGCGTGAGTCCCTTCATCGGGACGTCGGCGCTGGCCGTGGTCATGAGCCGTCCGGGCACACGGGCGACCTCGGGGAGCGGCTGGAAGATGTCCTGGTCGACGCCGACGGGAACGATGTGCAGACGCTCGTCGGGCACGTGCATCTGGGCGACGATGTCGCGCCGCGACGACTGCGACACGGTCACGAGCCGGGGGATCTGGCGCGCGACCTTCATCTGCATGTTGAGGAATCCGTACCAGCGGCGCAGTGTCGCCCGCTTGTACGCAGTCGTGGCGTGCTCGAGCTCGAGGTCGCGGTCGACGGTGATCGGGTGGTGGAGCGTGGCGCAAACCGGCCATCCGTCGTCCATCATCCCGAGGAGCCCCGTGCCGAGGCACTGGTTGTCGTGGACGAGGTCGAAGTCGTTGCGGCGGGCCTGCAGCATCTTGCGTGCCCGCATGCTGAACGCCCACGGTTCCGGGAACCCGGCGCCGCACATGATCGCGAACTCGCGCAGGTCGATGTTGTCGCGGTACTCCCACGGCCACGGCACCCGAAACGGATCGCTCGAACGGTAGAGATCGAGTCCCGGGACCTTCACCAGCTGATCGGGATCGTCGAGCTCCGGCCACGGCTGCCCCGCGAACACCTCGATGTGGTGGCCGAGCTCGGTGACCTCGCGGGCGAGGTAGCGGGTGTAGACGCCCTGGCCTCCGCAGTGCGGATTGCCGCGATAGACGAGCCAGGCGATCCGGAGGGGAGGGGGCATGAGGGGCAAATCTAGCGGACGGGCCCCCACCCGGCCGAGACGCGGTCCCTAGGCTGGGGGGCGTGCGAACCCGCTTCCAGGGCCCCCGGACCGGCGCCGATCGGGCGGTGCTGCTGGCCCACGGCGCCGGAACCGACCTCGATGCGCTCCCGCTGAAGGTCGTGGCCGGGGCGCTGGCCGAGGCCGGCATCCCCTCGCTGCGCTTCAACTTCCCCTATCGCGATGCGGATCGCAAGGCCCCCGACCGGGCGCCGGTGCTCCTCGCAGCAGTCCGCGACGCCGCCGGCCGCCTCGCCCGTCGGACCGGGCTCCCCGCGGGTCGGCTCGTGCTCGGCGGCCGGTCGATGGGCGGGCGGATGTGCTCGATGGTGGTGGGCGCCGAAGCCGACCCGCTCCCGGCGCTCGGGCTCCTGCTCCTCGGGTACCCCCTCCACCCGGCCGGCCACCCCGAGAAGGTGCGTGACGAGCACTTCCCCCGCCTCCGGATGCCGTGCCTCTTCGTGAGCGGAACCCGCGACGCACTTGCGACCCGCGACGAGCTGACGGGCGCGGCGCGCGCGATCAAGGGACGGGTGCGGTTCCACTGGCTCGAGACGGCGGATCACGGCTACCGGCCGCTCAAGAGGAGCGGCACCACGCTCGCCGACGTGCTCGAGGAGACCGCGCGGGTGTCGACGCAATGGGTGCGGTCGCTCCGCTGACGGGTGCGTGACCCCGGGCTGTTCACCCGGTCGTCACCGAAAACCGGGCGTCGTTGTC
Organism: Acidimicrobiia bacterium; assembly: GCA_038328825.1. Taxonomy (GTDB): domain Bacteria; phylum Actinomycetota; class Acidimicrobiia; order IMCC26256; family JANYLB01; genus JANYLB01. The sequence continues at coordinate 2,648 of JBBQMI010000118.1, forward strand.
CCACCCGCACGCGAGACTGAAGGCATGCGAGTGGACCGCACCTTTGCCTTCGTCGACCTCTGTGGCTTCACCGCGTTCACCGAAGCGCACGGCGACGACGAAGCCGTCGCCGTGCTCAGCGGGTTTCGCGGCGCGGTCCGATCGATCGCGGCCGACTACGGCGTGCGCGTCGCGAAGTGGTTGGGCGACGGCGTGATGATCGTGTCGGGCGATGGTGTCGCGGTGGTCGCGTCCGTGCTCGAGCTGAGCCAGCGGGTGGTGGAGGAGGAGCTCGCGCTCCCGCTGCGCGCGGGGATGGCGCGCGGCCCGGTGATCCTCTTCGAGGGCGACGACTACAGCGGCCGCGCGGTCAACCTCGCGGCCCGACTCGCCGACGCCGCCGGTGCCCGGGAGATCCTGGCCACGGAGCCCGTCGGTCGGCTCGCGCCCACGGCCGCGGCGGCGATCCCGGCCGGAGAACGCTCGGTGAAGGGGCTGCCCGCCCCCGTGTCCGTCTGCCGTCTGGTCGCGGTCAGGGGCCTCGCCCGACTCACCGGCTGACCCCTACGCTCGGGTCATGCAGACGGTGACCGAGACCTCGACCCTCCGCCTCGACCGGGAAGGCTCCGTCGGCTGGTTGCGCCTCAACCGGCCCGACAAGCTCAACTCGTTCACGATTGCCATGTGGCGCGAGATGGCGGAGCTCGGCGCGTCGCTGGTCGCCGATCCCGGTGGCATCCGGGCACTCGTCGTGATCGGCGAGGGCCGCGCGTTCTCGAGCGGCATCGACACGTCGGTGTTCACGGGTGGGACCACGGTCGACGACGGGCTGAGCTCGATGCCCGGCGCGATCGTGCACGACGACCCGAGCGTCGCCATGATCATGCGGACGCAGGCCGCTTACTCGTGGCTCGAGGACGCGCCGTTCGCGACCATCGCCGCGGTGCGGGGCTTCGCTCTCGGAGCGGGCCTGCAGCTCGCGCTCGCGTGCGACATCCGCGTAGTCGCGCGGGGCACCAAGCTCGGGCTCCTCGAGTTCAAGTACGGGATCATCCCCGACCTCGGCGGAACGCAGCGGCTCCCGCGGCTGGTCGGGCCGGGCAAGGCGAAGGAGATGGTGTTCACCGCGGCGAAGATCGACGCCGAGGAGGCGTTCCGGATCCGGCTCGTCGAACAGCTCGTCGACGAAGACGAGCTCGACCACGTCGTGGCCGCGCTGGCCACGAGCATCGCCGGTCAACCTCCGCTCGCGATCCAGGGTGCGAAGCGGGCGATCCAGGCCGCGAGCGAGGTGAGCGTGCGAGAGGGTCTGCGGATCGAAGCGGAGGCCCAGGCGCAGTGCCTGCAGTCCGACGACATGCGTGAGGCGATCACGGCCTTCGTGGAGGGCCGCGCACCCGACTACCAGGGCACATAGCCCGGGTTCCCCGCCGCCGCGGGGTGGGCTCCTACCATCGAACACATGGAGGCCTTCGTCGTACGCCCGTCGGGCCCGCTCTCCGGCACCGTCCGGGTTTCGGGGATGACCAAGAACTCGGGACTCAAGCAGATGGCCGCGGCGCTGCTCGCGCCCGGCGTGACCACGCTCGGAAACATGCCGCCCGTCGCCGACCTCGACGTGATGGTCAACGTGCTCCGCTCCATCGGGGCGTCGGTCGACTGGGCGTCGCCCACCGAGATGCGGATCGATGCCACCGAGGACCTCGTGCCCGAGGCTCCCTACGAGCTCGTGAGCCGCATGCGCGCCTCGATCAACGTGCTCGGGCCCCTGCTGGCCCGGTGCGGGTGGGCGAGGGTCGCGATGCCGGGCGGCGACAACATCGGCAGCCGCAAGCTCGACATGCACTTCCGGGGCCTCGAAGCGCTCGGCGCGGAGCTCAGCGTGGTGCACGGCTTCATCGAGGCGCGCTGCAACGCGCTCGCGGGGGCGCGCATCGTGCTCGACTTCCCGAGCGTCGGCGCGACCGAGAACCTGCTCACCGCGAGCGTGCTCGCCAAGGGTGAGACCGTGATCGAGAACGCGGCCCGCGAACCCGAGATCAGCGACCTCGTCGAGCTGCTCACGCTGATGGGCGCACGCATCGAGGGGGAGGGTTCGTCGACGTTGTGGATCGAAGGCGTCGAGGAGCTGCACGCGGTGCACCACGAAGTCGTCGGCGACCGCGTCGAGGCCGGCACGCTCCTGATGGCGTGCGGCATCACCGGCGGCGACATCACGCTCGAGGGCATCCGCCTCGAGCACCTCGAGATGGTCGTCGTGAAGCTCCGCGAGATGGGCCTGCAGATCACCGAGACCCCCGACGGCCTGTGGGCGCGCGCCGACCACCGACTCCGGGCGATCGACCTCGCGACCCTGCCGTATCCGGGCTTCGCGACCGATTTCATGCCCATGGCGGTGGCGCTGCTGGCCGTGGCCGAGGGCACCGCCATCGTCACGGAGAACGTGTTCGACAACCGCTTCGGGTTCGTCGACGAGCTGAGCCGGATGGGTGCCGACGTCCGCAACGAGGGCCGCCACGCGGTGGTGCGGGGCCTGCCCCGACTCTCGGCCGCGCCGGTCCGGGCCCTCGACGTGAGAGCGGGAGCGGCCCTGGTGCTGGCCGGACTCGCGGCCGACGGCGAGACCACGGTGTTCGAACGGACCCACGTCGACCGGGGCTACGCCGATCTGGCGGGGAGCCTCCGCGCCCTCGGTGCCGACGTCGAGGCCGTCGTCCGCCCTTGATGGTCGAATCCGCTGCGCCGACTCGACCGCCCACCGGTCCGACGCCCGCGCCGCTCGGCCGCCGGCTCCGCTCATTTGCCTGAGAAATCAGCGGGTGCCGGAACACCTGCGATACTGGTCGGGTTCTGCCCTCTGGAGGAACCGACCCATGACCACCGACATCACGACCGATACGCCCGAGATCGCGGCTCCCGATCCCCGCGAGGCGGGAGTGCTCCAGGCGATCGACGCGATCCGCCCGGCTCTGCAGGCCGACGGTGGCGACATCGTGTTCTCGAACATCGACGGCGCCGGTGTCGTCCACGTCGAGCTCGTGGGTGCGTGCGGGACCTGCCCGATCTCCACCCAGACGCTGAAGGCCGGCGTCGAGCGGATCATCATGGACCGGGTCCCCGGAATCACCGAAGTCGTCGCCGACTGACGCGGCCGGCACCCGGCCTGCGGAACCCGGCTGTCTGAGGAGTCGGTGGCACCCTGAGCGCGAACCCCGCCCGCGATCCCGCGCTGCTCGTGCCGCGCGTCCTCGACCGCGATCGTGGCGCGATCGCGAAGCTGATCTCGCTCGTGGAGCAGGGCGGCTCCCCCGGCATCGCCGCGGTCGCGTCGCTGTTCGGCCACACCGGTCGGGCGTACACGATCGGGATCACGGGCGCGCCGGGCGCAGGCAAGTCGACGCTGACCGACGCGCTGATCGGGTGCATCCGGCGCGACGGCGCCGAGGTGGGCGTGCTCGCCATCGACCCGACGAGCCCCTTCAGCGGCGGCGCGATCC
>JBBQMI010000119.1:0-6111 GCA_038328825.1 Acidimicrobiia bacterium
CGTCGATCGACAGGGCGAAAGACAGGAGGAACGCCGCGAGGCTCCCCGGCGTGATCAGGGGCAACGTGACCTTGAGGAACGTACGGGTGGGGTTCGCGCCGAGATCCATCGCCGCGTCCTCGAGGGTCCAGTCGAAACCACGGATCCGTGCCTTGACCGTGAGCGCGACGTAGCTGATGCAGAACATGACGTGCGCGATCACGATCGTCGTGAACCCGAACTGGAACTGGTAGTCGAACAACACGAGATGCGGACTCAGGAAGAGGGTGAGCAACGACGCGCCGAGCACGATCTCCGGCGCCGTGAGCGGGAGGATCAGCAGGTAGTTGATGGCGTTGCCGCCGCGGAACCGGTACCGGACGAGCGCGATCGCCATGAACGTACCGAGGATCGTCGCGATGATCGTGGAGATCACCGCGACCTTCAGGCTCAGGATCAACGCATCGACGAGGCCCTGGTCGGCGAACGGGTGTAGCCAGTTCTGGATCGTGAACTGCTGCCACACTGCGTTGAAGCGGCCCTTGGGCTCGTTGAAGCTGAAGGCCACGATCACGAAGATCGGGATGAAGAGATAGACCAGCGCCGCGCCGGCGGCGGTGTTCACGAGCGCCCGCCCGACGCGCCCCCCGCGGGAGGTGACAGTGCCCGGCCGGGTCATGTCGAGGGCCTCACGCGAGGTCCTCGGTGCCGAGGACGCGCGAGTACACCGTGACGATCAGCAGCACGATCGCCATGAACACGAACGAGAGCGCGGCCGCGACCGGGTAGTTGACCTGCACGAGGAACTGGTCCTGGACGACGTTGCCGATCATCGTGGTCTTGGCGCTCCCCAGGTAGTACGAGTTGACGAAGTCGCCGGCCGCAGGGATGAACACGAGCAGGCTTCCGGCGAACACCCCCGGCAACGACATGGGGAACACGATCTTGCGGAACGCGCGCCACGTGTTCGAGTACAGGTCGCGTGCCGCGTCGATGAGTCGCAGATCGATCTTCTCGAGCGCGACGTAGATGGGAAGCACCATGAAGGGCAGGAAATTGTAGGTGAGTCCGCCGACGACCGCGATCGGTCGCCGGAGCAAGCCTTCGTCGGGCCCGAGGATCGCGAGCGTCCGCAGGATCGACACGACGGTTCCCTCGTCGCCGAGGATCGTCTTCCAGGCGAGGGTGCGGATCAAGAAGTTGGTGAAGAACGGCACGACGACGAGCCCGAGCATGATGTTCTTCCAGCGGCCACCGCGGAACGCGATCACATACGCCAGCGGGTAGGCGATCAGCAACGCCAGTGCGGTCGCGGCGGCTGCGTAGATGAACGACCGCGAGAACTGGTCGCCGAACCTCGAGAACGCGTCGCCGTAGTTGCTCCACTGCCACGAGAAGACCGGATCGGAGAACCTGCTCGGTCGCGACGACAACGACATCCGAGCCAACGTGTACAGCGGGAAGAAGAAGAACAGGAACAGCCAGAGCATTCCCGCGCCGAGGAGGAGCCAGGGCGCGTACCGTGCCCGCTTCCGCCCCTCGCCGTCGCGCTCCTGCACGCGCGTTCTCTCAGCCCGACCCGAGGATCGCGGAGAAGCGCTGGTCGAACTTCTCCTCCTGGGCGCTGTCGAGCGGGCCGAAGATGTGGAGCGTCGCGAGTGACTCGTCGGTCGGCACCACGAGCGGGTTGTCGACGAGCTTCGCCGCCTTGCCGCCCATCGCGGTGAGCTGCTCGGCTACTCCGTCGACCGGGGACACGTACTGGATCTTGGCAGTGAGCGCGGCCGCGTTCTTCGGGTCGTAGAAGAAGTTGATGAACTCCGACGACATCCCGGCCTTGTCGGATGTGTACGGGATCATGTAGTTGTCGGACCAGAGCATCCCGCCCGAGTCGGGCAGCACGAACTTCACCTCGGGCTTGTCGAGCGTGATCTGGGCGACGTCGCCGGACCACGCGAACGCGGCGGCGAGGTTGCCCGAAGCGAGGTCGGTCACGTACTCGTTGCCGTTGAACCCGCTGATCTTGCCGTTGTCGACCGCAGCCTGGATCGCGTCGAAGGCCGGCGTCGCGGTCGCGTAGGTCGCCGTGGCCGGGTCGGCACCGAGGCCGGCCATGAACAGGCCGACGGTGTCGCGCATCTCGGTGAGCACTGTCTTGGTGCCGGACGCGTCGAGGAAGTCCTGGATCGTGCGGATGTCGCCACCGACCGTGTTCGCGTTGTACGCGATGCCGGTCATGCCGCTCGCCCACGGCGCGCTGTACTTGCGGTCGGGATCGAACGCGGGTTGTGCGAGCGCGGCGCGGAGGTTCGCCTGGTTCGGGAACTTGGCCGCGACCAACGGCTCGACCCACTTGACCTGGTTGATCATCCGGCTGGCCATCCAGTCGGTGAGCACGAAGCCGTCGCGGCCGATGCTCTGGCGCTTGCTGAGGTTCGGTCGCACCTTGGCGAAGTACTCGTTGTTGTCGTTGACGTCTTCGTCGTAGGTGACTTTGATCCCCGTCTGCTGCTCGAACTGCTTCAGCAACGCCGGGTTCATGTAGCTCGTCCAGTTCGAGATCGAGATGCTCTTGGCACTCCCGCCGCTCGACGAGCCGCCGTCGGAACCACCGCCGCACGCCGCGAGCAGAGCCGGGCCGAAGGCCGCTCCACCGAGCGCGAGCCCGGCGCGTTCAAGAAACCGCCGTCGGGTCAGCGGACCCACGGTCGGTGGCCCGGACAGTGGAAGCGAGCGGGTCGGACGACGATCGGTCATGGATGGGTTCCTCTCGTGGACGTCGCGGACGGAGCCGCGCTCAACTCGGCGATCTCGAGCTCTTCGGCTGTCGTGACGAATCGCGGCTCGGGCCGCAACAACACGGCGGAGTCAGGTTCCCACGTGATCCACAATGGATCACCGGGTCGGATGAGCGGGAGCTGCTCCTCCGGTCCGATGTGGGCGACCACCGCGCTCCCGTCGGATGCTGCGAGCGCGACGCGTACGACGGGTCCCTGGAACACGAGGTCGACCACGGTCGCCGGTACTCCGCAGCGATCACCCGTCGGCTCGGTGACCGCGAGTCGCACGCGTTCCGGTCGGACCATGAGGGTGGCGTCGGAACCGGGGGGGAACCCGGAATCGTCGGGCACGGTCACCCGGTGCGCGCCGGCGAAGGAGGCGATCGTCTGCTCCCCCTCCCGGCCGTTCACGGTGACGGGGAGCAGGTTGGCCATCCCGATGAAGCCGGCAACGAACACCGAAGACGGGTGCTGGTAGATCTCCTCCGGAGTACCAATCTGTTCCACGCGACCGTCGCTTATCACCGCGATCCGGTCGCTCATGGTGAGCGCCTCCTCCTGATCGTGGGTGACGAACACGAACGTGATCCCGACCTCACGCTGGATGCGCTTGAGCTCGAGTTGCATCGCCTGGCGGAGCTTGAGGTCGAGCGCACCAAGGGGTTCGTCGAGCAGGAGTGCGCTGGGGTAGTTGACGAGGGCTCGGGCGAGCGCGACGCGCTGCTGCTGACCACCGGAGAGCTGCGCGGGCTTGCGGCGACCGAAGTCGGCAAGGCGCACGACCTCGAGCATCTCGTCGACCCGCTTCGAGACCTCCGCCTTCGCGACCTTCGTCGAGCGCAGCCCGAACGCCACGTTGTCCCACACGTTCATGTGTGGGAAGAGCGCGTACTGCTGGAAGACCGTGTTGACGTGGCGCTTGTACGGCGGCACCCGCGAGACGTCCTGGCCCTCGAGCCGGATCGCGCCTTCGTTCGGCTGCTCGAAGCCGGCGATCATCCGCAGCGTGGTGGTCTTGCCGCAGCCCGACGGACCGAGCATCGAGAAGAACTCACCCCGGTCGATGCCGAAGTGCGCGTCGTCGACGGCGACGAACGCGTCGAACCGCTTGGTCACGTGGTCGATCTCGATGACGGTGTCCACCGCAGGCTGGGAATCAGCCGTAGCTTCGTTCAGCGTTCCTCCCCAGCCCCCTGGTGGATCGATGACCGCGCTGCCCGCGGCACAATCGCAGAATCGAGGGGGGTTCCGCAAGCGATCCGCTGAAACATGACGTCAATACGACGGAATCCCTTGCGAGGAGCAGGCCAAACCACGCAGAATCGTCGTCCGGTCGCCGAACGAGTGAGGATGCATCCCATGGCCCCGAACGAGAACTTCATCGACGGCAAGTTCGTGGCCTCCCACAGCGGCCGCACCGACCCGGTGATCGACCCGGCGACCGGCGAGATGATCGCCGAGGTGCCGAGCAGCGATGCCACCGACGTCGACGACGCGGTGAGGGCCGCGGAGGCTGCGTTCGCGGAATGGTCGCAGACCACCCCTCAGGAGCGAGCGACGATGCTCATCAAGTTCGGTGACGCGCTCGAGGAGCACGCCGACGAGCTGGCGGCCGTCGAGTCGCGCAACGTCGGGAAGCCGATCTCGGCGATGGGCGAGGAGATCTGGTTCTCGGCCGACAACCTCCGATTCTTCGGTGGCGCGGTCCGGGCCATGGGCGGCAGCGCCACCGGCGAGTACCTCCAGGGATACACCTCGATGGTCCGCCGCGACCCGCTCTGCGTCGTGGCCTCGATCGCGCCGTGGAACTACCCCTTCATGATGGCGGTGTGGAAGATCGGACCCGCCCTGGCGGCGGGCAACACCGTCGTGCTCAAGCCGTCGGAGCTCACGCCGCTCAGCTCCCTGCTCATGGCCGAGTGGGCCGCCGACATCTTCCCGCCGGGCGTCTTCAACGTGCTCTGCGGCCAAGGTGAAGACGCCGGCGCGCCGCTCGTCGCGGATCCGCGCGTCGCGCTCGTCTCGCTCACCGGCGACGTCGCCACCGGCAAGATCATCGCCAAGGCCGCGGCCGACACGCTCAAGCGCGTGCACCTCGAGCTCGGCGGCAAGGCACCGGTGATCGTGTTCGACGACGCCGACCTCGAAGCCGTCATCCAGGGGATCAAGGTGGCCGGGTACGCGAACGCGGGTCAGGACTGCACGGCCGCGTGCCGCGTGATCGCCGGGGCCGCGATCCACGACGACCTCGTCGCCGGGCTCTCCGACGCGGTGTCGAGCCTCGTCGTGGGGGATCCGTCGAACGAAGCGACGGAGCTCGGCCCGGTGGTGTCGGCGGAGCAGCGTGAACGCGTTGTCGGCATGGTCGACCGGGCCGTCGCCGCGGGCGCCGAGATCGCGACCGGCGGCAAGGCCAAGTCGGGTGGTGGGTTCTTCTACGAGCCGTCGGTGATCGTCGGCGCGGCGCAGTCCGACGAGATCATCCAACGCGAGGTCTTCGGCCCCGTGGTCACCGTGCAGCGCGTCGACGACGAAGCGCAGGCGCTCGCCTGGGCCAACGGCGTCGACTACGGCCTGGCGGCCTCGGTGTGGACGCGCGACGTCGGTCGGGCCATGCGCATGGCGGCGGGCCTGCGCTTCGGCACCGTCTGGGTCAACGACCACATCCCGATCATGAGCGAGATGCCCCACGGTGGCTTCAAGCAGTCCGGCTACGGCAAGGACATGAGCATCTACGCCGTCGAGGCCTACACCGAGCTCAAGCACGTCATGATCAAGCACTAGCCCCAAGGGTTCTTGGGAGATGCTGCGTCGCGGCCTTCGCGACCGTTCATCTCAAGAGCTCAGTGGCTGGGCGTCAGGCGAAGGCGGTCCAGGCGCTGGCCAGGCGGTGGACGCCTTCGGTGAGCTCGTCGCTCCGAGCGCTGAAGCTGAGCCGGAGGTGGTGCTGGTCGCTGGCGTCGGGGGCGAGGCTGGCGGCGGTGGCGACGGCGACGCCGGCGCGCAAGGCCGCCTGGGCGAAGGGCTCGGCGACGGCGTGGGGCAGGCGGATCCAGATCGACAGGCCGCCGTCGGGCTCCGCCCAGGTCCACGACGGCAGCCGCTGCCGTAGCTCGGCGGCCAGGTGCGCGTAGCGGCGACGTAGCTCCACGTTGCGGGCCGCCACGAACCCCCCGCTCCCAGGATGCTCGAGCAGCCGTTGGGCCATCACCTGGCTCACGGCGGAGGACCCGAGATCCTGCGTGGCCTTCACCCGGGCCACCCGGAGGGCGACCGGTGCCGGCGCGCGCACGAAGCCGACGCGCAGGCCGCCCCAGAACCGCTTGCTGAGCGAGCCGACGACGGCGATGGG
>JBBQMI010000120.1:0-6110 GCA_038328825.1 Acidimicrobiia bacterium
GGGTCGGGAACCGTCGGAGCTGGAGCTCGCGATGTACGCGGTGATGTGGTCGGAGCACTGCTCCTACAAGTCGTCGCGTCGCTACCTCGGTCGCTTTCCCACCGAGGCCCCGTGGGTGCTCGTCGGCCCCGGTGAGGGTGCAGGGGTCATCGACGTCGGCGACGGCCTCGCCGTCGCCGTGCGGATCGAGAGCCACAACCATCCCTCCGCGGTCGAGCCGTACCAGGGCGCGGCCACGGGCGTCGGCGGCATCATCCGCGACATCTTCTCGATGGGCGCGCGACCGATCGCGCTCATGGATCCGCTTCGCTTCGGTCCGCTCGACGACCCCCGCACGCGGTACCTGTTCGAGGGAGTCGTCTCCGGCATCAGCGGCTACGGCAACGCGGTCGGCGTGCCGACGGTCGGCGGGGAAGCAGTGTTCGACGAGTGCTATCGAGACAACCCGCTCGTGAACGTGTTCTGCCTCGGCCTCCTCCCCGTCGAGCGGCTGGTTCTCGCCCGCGCCGAGGGAGTGGGCAACCTCGCCGTGCTCCTCGGCGGTTCCACCGGCCGCGACGGGATCGGCGGCGCGAGCGTCCTCGCTTCGGCCGGCTTCGACGAAGGCGACGAAGGCAAGCGCCCCTCGGTGCAGGTCGGTGACCCGTTCGAGGAGAAGAAGTGCATCGAGGCGTGTCTCGCGCTCCTCGACGCCGGGCTCGCGGTCGGTGTGCAAGACCTCGGCGCCGCGGGGTTGTCGTGCGCGACGTCGGAGACCGCGGCGAACGCGGGCGCGGGGATGGACGTCGACGTGGCGCGTGTCACCCGGCGCGAGCCGGGGATGCACCCGGTCGAGGTCATGACCTCGGAGAGCCAGGAGCGGATGCTCGCCATCGTCCGCCCCGAGGATCTCGACGAAGTGCTCGCGTTGTGCGCGCGCTGGGAGATCCAGGCGACGGTCGTCGGCATCGTCAACGACACCGGCCGATTCCGGGTGTTCGACGGCACGTTCGACGCGCTCGGCGTCCCCGGTGACAACCCCCGGCCGCCGGTCGGAGAGGAACCGCGGCCGGTGTCGTCGGACAACCCTCCGCTGGCCGACATGCCGGTCGGGAGCCTCGGCGACGGACCGAACTACGACCGACCCGTCCGTCGACCCGACTCCCAGGACGCGCTCCTCGCCGAGGACCCCGCGCCGGAGCTGTCGGCGCGGTTCCCTGCCGGGAGCGACCTCTCGTCGGAGCTGCTCGCGCTGCTCGCCCGGCCGACGATCGCCGACAAGTCGTGGATCTCGCGCCAGTACGACCACCAGCTGTTCCTCAACACCGTGGCCGGGCCGGGTGGCGACGCCGCCGTCCTGCGACTCCCGGGAACGGCGCGCGGCCTCGCGCTCAGCACCGACGGCAAGGCACGGTTCGCGGCGCTCGATCCCCGCACGGGCGGACGTCTCGCGGTGCTCGAGGGCGCGCGCAACGTGGTCTGCACGGGCGCCCGCCCGGTCGCGTTGGTGAACTGTCTCAACTTCGGCAACCCGGAGCATCCGGAGGTGATGTGGCAGTTCGCGGAGGTGGTCGAGGGCATGAGCGAAGCCTGCCGCGCCTTCGACCTTCCGGTGATCGGCGGCAACGTGAGCTTCTACAACGAGTCGCGCGGCGCCGACATCGACCCGACGCCCGTCGTCGGTGTGATCGGTCTGCTCGACGCCCTCACCGCCCGCCCGCCCGGCACCGCGCTGCGGCCCGGCGACCGGATCGTGCTGCTGGGCACGACGCGCCCCGAGCTCGGTGGCTCGGAGTGGGCGACGATGCACGACCGGCGCGGCGGCGCGCCTCCCGTCGCCGACCTCGAAGTCGCAAAGGCGTTGCACGACCTCGTGGCGTCACTCGTTGTCGACGGCGCGGTCGCGGGGCTGCACGACTGTTCCGACGGCGGCATCGCGGTGACGCTCGCGGAGATGGCCTTCGGCGGCGAGACCGGGTTCCGGGTCACCGTCGGCGACGCGCTCGAGTGCTTCTCGGAGTCGGCATCTCGGGTCGTGCTCTCGCTCGACCTCGCCCGCGTGGATGCCGTCGTCGCCCTCGCCGTCGACGCGGGAGTCCCGGTCGCGGTCATCGGCGACGCTGGAGGTGATCGCCTCATCGCCGAGGGTGCCTTCGACGTCGACCTCGCCGAAGCGATCCGCGTGTGGCGCAACGCGATTCCCGACGCGCTCGGGGCGCCGGTGGAAGCGGTGTGAGCGAAGCGGGACCGGCTTCTAAGCCGGGTCGCGGGGTGCGGGCCCTGCGGCCACCCAGCCCCGCTCCTCGAGCCACGACAGCACCTGCGCGGCCGATGCCGCGACCGAGCGGTCGTTGGTCGACACGTGGATCTCGGGTGCGAGCGGCGGCTCGTACGGGTCGGACACACCGGTGAACTCCGGGATCTCGCCGGCCCGGGCCCTCCGGTAGAGGCCCTTCACGTCGCGGTCCTCGCAGACCTCGAGCGGAGTGTCGACGAACACCTCGACGAAGTTCGGGATCTCGGCCCGCACCGCGTCGCGGGTCTCGCGGTACGGCGAGATCGCGGCGGTGATCGCGGCCACGCCGTTGCGGGCCAGCACCTTCGCCACCCAGCCGATGCGACGGATGTTGATGTCGCGGTCGGTCTTGGAGAACGTGAGTCCGGCGGAGAGGTGTTCGCGGACCTCGTCACCGTCGAGGAGCTCCACCCGTTGGCCGCGATCGCGCAGTTCGTCGGTGACGACGTTCGCGATCGTGCTCTTCCCGGCGCCGGAGTATCCGGTGAACCAGAGGCAGAAACCGGTGTCGTCGGTCATTCGGGCAAGCTAGCGCGACCATCCCGGGAGTCGACCGGATCGAGAGAGTCGTCGCGACGTGTGATACTTGACCGGTGAACGGTGGTCTCGCGCACGCGTGTGGCGTGTTCGGGGTGTACGCCCCGAACCAACCGGTTGCCCAGCTGACCTACCTCGGGCTGTATGCGCTGCAGCACCGCGGGCAGGAGTCCGCGGGCATCGCGGTCAGCGACGGCCAGAACGTCACCGTCGTCAAGGACATGGGTCTCGTCACCCAGGTGTTCGACGAGCGCAGCCTGGCCCCGCTCGAGGGCCACCTCGGCATCGGTCACACGCGGTACTCCACGACCGGGTCGTCGTCGTGGCGCAACGCGCAGCCGATCTACCGCTCGGTCGGCGACGCCGGCTTCGCGCTCGGGCACAACGGCAACCTCACGAACACCGCCGAGCTCGCGGCCACGCTCGGGATGCTCCCGGGCCTCACCGCCGACGAGACGAGCTTCGACTCCAGCACCGACTCCGCCCTCGTCGCCGAGCTCATCGCCCGGGAGTGGCCCGACGAACCCCGCTCCGACGGTCGTGAGCTCGAGCTCGCGCTCGAGAAGGTGCTGCCCCGCTTGCAGGGCGGCTTCTCGTTCGTGCTCATGGACGACGCCCGGCTCATCGGCGTGCGTGATCCCCACGGGTTCTGGCCGCTCGCCCTCGGCCGGCTCGAAGGTGGCGGCTGGGTGCTCGCGAGCGAGACCGCCGCGCTCGACATCGTCGGCGCCCACTACGTGCGCGACGTCCAGCCGGGCGAGATGGTCGTGATCGACGCCGCGGGCCTCCGGCGTGAGTACCGCTTCGCCGAGCCGGAACCGAAGCTCTGCCTCTTCGAGTTCATCTACTTCGCCCGCCCCGACACGAACCTCTACGGGCAGAGCGTCCACGCGGCGCGCCAGCGCATGGGCGAGGAGCTCGCCCGTCAGGCACCCGTCGACGCCGACATGGTCATGCCGATCCCTGAGTCGGGGATCCCCGCCGGCCAGGGGTACGCGCGCGCCTCGGGCATCCCCTACGGCGACGGCCTGGTGAAGAACCGCTACGTCGGCCGCACGTTCATCCAGCCGAACCAGCAACTCCGCGGCCAGAGCGTGCGGATGAAGCTCAACCCGCTGCCAGAGAACATCCGCGGCAAACGTCTCGTCGTCGTCGACGACTCGATCGTGCGCGGCACGACCACACGACAGGTCGTGGCGATGCTGCGCGAGGCCGGCGCCACCGAGATCCACTTCCGCGTGTCGTCACCGCCCTACCGGTGGCCCTGCTACTACGGGATGGACACGGGCCGGCAGTCGGAGCTCCTCGCGGCCGACCTCTCGGTCGGCGAGATCCGTGAGTACCTCGGCGTCGACTCCCTCGCCTACCTCGAGATCGGACGGCTGACCAAGGCCACGGGCTCGAGCGAGGAGTCGTTCTGCACCGCGTGCCTCACCGGTCACTACCCGGTGCCCGTGCCGCTCGAGGACACGAAGCACGTCCTCGAGATCGACGTCACCGACCCCCGCATCACCGACACGGAGTCGCCCGACGCTGCACCCCGGTTCCCGGCCTGACCATGGGCGACCGCGGGTGAGTCGGCGCGACCGGGAAGACGACCCCCTCACCTACCGCGAGGCCGGTGTCGACATCGCCGCCGGCGAGAAGGCGGTCGAGTTCATCAAGCAGCACGTCCGGACCACCTTCCGGCCCGAGGTGGTGGGCGACGTCGGCGGGTTCGGCGGGCTCTTCTCCCTCGGCAAGCTCGGTCACCGTGATCCGCTGCTCGTCGCCTCGACCGACGGCGTCGGCACCAAGTCGATCATCGCCCGCCTGACCGGCCGGTACCGCACGATCGGCATCGACTGCGTCGCGATGTCGGTCGACGACATCGCGTCGCAGGGCGCCGAGCCCCTCTTCTTCCTCGACTACGTATCGGTGGGCAAGCTCGTGCCCGAGACGATCGACGAGATCGTCGCCGGTGTCGCGGACGGGTGTCGTCAGGCCGGGTGCGCGCTCATCGGAGGCGAGATGTCGGAGCACCCCGACGCGATGGAGCCGGGTGAGTTCGACCTCGTCGGGTTCGCGGTCGGCGTCGTCGAGCGCGCCGAGGTCCTCCCCCGCGCGGTGCGGCCGGGAGATCGGATCATCGGCATCGCAAGCCCGGGCCTGCGCTGCAACGGGTACTCACTGGCGCGGCGGGCGCTGCTCGACCGGGCCGGCCGGAGGCTCGACGATCCGGCGTGGGCCGGCGCGCAGCACTCCCTCGGCGAGGAGCTCCTCCGCCCCAGCGTGATCTACGCCCCGTCGATGCTGGAGCTCCGCCGTCACGTCGACGTGCGCGCGTTCGCGCACGTCACCGGAGGCGGGATCGTCGACAACCTCCTCCGGGTCCTGCCCGAACACGTCGCGGCCGTCATCGAGCGCGGCTCGTGGGAGCAGCCCCGCATCTTCGGCGAGATCCAGTCGGCCGGGTCGGTCACCGACAACGAGATGGCACAGGTCTTCAACCTCGGTCTCGGCATGCTCGCGGTCGTCCCCAGCGGCGACGTGTACCGCGCGCTCGACGTCGTGCGCTCGGCCGGGCACGAGGCCTGGCCCGTCGGTGAGATCCGCGACGGCCACGGCGCCGCGCGCGCCGCACTCGTCTGAGCCTGACGCGTCGGGGCGCGGGCACCTACTCCAACCAGCGGGCCGCGACCCACGCACGGTTCCCGCAGGCGGGGCAGTTCAGGTAGCGCGAGTGCTCGCGCCACGGGAGCCAGAGCCACACCGGCAGGTGTCGCTTCGCGAAGTCGGGGTAGCTCACCCGGGTGCGGCCCTGGCAGCGCGAGCAGTCGAGCACCACGGTGCCGGTGCGCCGCGTGGCCGAGGAGTACAACGCCGCCTTGCCCTCGGGATCGCCAACCGGCCGCGCGGGCGTGTCGGCATCGGCGTCGGCGACCGAGAACAGCGCGCGCTTGCCCGACGGGTCGCGCGGCGCAGTCATCCCACGGGCTCCCGCAGCTGCTCGGCGAGCCGACGGTACGCGGCCGCACCGGGCGAGCCGGGCGCGTGCTCGAGGATCGAGCGACCCATCGCGGGTGCCTCGGCGAACCGGATCGACTTCGGCACGTGGGGTTCGAGCACGTCGAGTCCGTACCGCTCGTGGACGTCGGCGAGCACCTCGCGCGCGTGCCGGGTGCGGCCGTCGACCATCGTCGCGACCACTCCCCGGACCTGGAGGTTCGGCCGGGTGTAGGCCCGTACGTCGCCGACGGTCTCGAGGAGCTGACCGACCCCGCGGTGGCTGAGCGTCTCGCACTGGAGCGGGATGACG
>JBBQMI010000121.1:0-6095 GCA_038328825.1 Acidimicrobiia bacterium
GCCTCCACCGCGTGGGCTCGGCGCTTGTAGGCGCGCCGCAGTCGGAAGTAGCTCTTGGCGAAGCCGAGGTCGTGGGCCGTCTCTTCCAGGAGCTGCACCGCGGGGAACGCCAGGAGCTCGGCCCGACGCCGCCGGACCGCCTCAGCCGGCCAGTGGGAGAAGACGAGGAACGGGAGCGCGGCCGCGGCCGCGAGCGCCCACCGTCGACGGGTCCCGAGCAGCACCAAGCCCGCGACGAGTGCCGGGATCGGGAACAGGGTCGGACCCTGGTCGTCGTTCTTCAGGTACCCGCGGGCGCTCCCAACTCCGTACAGGTAGCTCCGGCGCAGCGTGTCGCGCAGCTCACCGTCGAAGTCGTGCGCGATCACCGCGCGCGAGGTGAACACGAATTGCTGGCGCGTGAACTGGTCGCGGAGCCGCCGGCAGATGTCTTCGTCTTCGCCGCCAAAGGTGATGCGGTCGTCGAACATGCCGATCTCGACGAGCGCGTCGCGACGGAACGACATGTTGGCGCCCACGAGCGAGTACACGGCTCGGGTTCCGGGGAGGGTCCCGCTCCCCCGCCGGTTGCGCCGCAGGTAGAGCATCGCCCGGTATGCGAGCGAACTGCTCACGCCGAGCTCGATCTCGAGTGGAGCGAGGCGGTTCGTGTCGGCGAGGTACCGGTGGACGAGCGTCTCGCGCCGCAGGGCCTCGACTCCACCGCCGACGGCCAACACGTCTGCACCCGAGTACGCCTCGAGGAGCGCTTCGAGCCAGTCGTCGGCCGGGATGCAGTCGTCGTCGGTGAACGCGACGACCGGCGCGGTGGCCGCCTCGATACCGGTGTTGCGGGCCGCGGCGAGCCCCCGGTTGTGCGGATGCCGCACGAGCCGCACGTCGTAACGGGCCGCGATCGCAGCGGTGTCATCGTCGGGTCCGTCGTCGACGACGATCACCTCAACTCGACGACGGATCGTCTGCCGCGCGAGCGCGTCGAGGCAAGTCGGGAGCTTCTCCGCCCGCCGGTACGTGCAGACGACGACACTGATCTCGGGTCGCCTGATCTCGGGGCCGTCGGTCGCGCTCGTGCTCGCGTCGACGCCCTGCCCCTCGGTGGATGTGAGCGTCATGTCGACCGCGCGCCCGCGCCGACCGGCAGACCCGACTCGTAGAGGCCGGCGAGGCGGTCGACGATGCGGTCCCAGTCGCAGTCGTCGAGCGTCGGCCCCGCCCGGCTCAGATCCGCGGGCGTCCGACGCGACTGCCGGATCGCCTCCGCGACACCGTCGCCCGACGCCGGGCACAGCCACCCGGTCACACCGTCCTCGATGAGCAGGCGCGCCTGGTTGTCGGGATGGTCGGTGGTGATCACGGGAACCCCGCACGCGAGGGCCTCGACGACGACGAGCCCGAACCCCTCGCGCACCGACGGCAGCACGAAGACACCCGACGACTTGATGAGCCCGTACACGTCGGCGTGCTCCTCGAGCGACCCGTAGAACCGCACCCGAGCCGCGATGCCCAGCTCGGAGGCGAGCGCATCGAGTCGATCGCGCTCCGGCCCCACACCGACGATCGCGCAGGTGAGCATGTCGCCGTCCCGGCCGAGTCGGCCGATGGCGTGGAGCAGGTCGGCGACCCGCTTGTGCACGAGCAGGCGACCGACGTAGATCAGGTCGAACGTCGTCGACGCCGGGGGCGCCGCCCCGATCACGTCCATGTCGACACCGTTCGGCACCACGGTCACGCGCGTCGACGGGAGCCCGGCCTCGAGGAGGCGTCGGTGGGTCTCGTCGTTCTCGGCGACGATCAGGTCGGGCGTGCGCATCGCGAGCCGTTCGAGCAGCGCACCGACGACCCCGGCCGCGCCCAAGTACTCCCGCCAGTACGCGGTGCCCCAGACCTCGTGCCACGTGACCACGAGCGGCACCCGCTTGATCGAGGCGACGACGCGCAACGGGAAGAGCGGGAGGTACGGCATCTGGTCGGCCTCGATCGCGTCGAAGCGGTGGCCGAGCAGCCGGAGGCACCCGAACGAGAACCGAACCGCCTGGAGGATCGACCGCCGCTCACCGACGTAGAGCGGCACGTTGCGCGAGACCGCGTGGTAGCGCACCCCGCGCTCCTCGCGACGGCGCGGCCCCTCCCACCAGTGCATCGTGAACACGTGCACGTCGAATCCGCTCTGCGCCAGCCGCGGGCAGATGTGGTGGTACCGGACCTCTTTTCCGCCCTTGTGGTACGGGTAGATCGCGTCGGAGACGACGGCGACGATCGCGCGGTCGCGCCCCGAGCTACCCCGACGCCGCCGGCGCGCCCTCGGCCAGCGCGACGATCGCGACCCGAAAGTCGACCGCTTCGTCGCGTCCGACCAACGTGACGCGGACCACCGCCGATCCCGCGGGTGCCGGCGCGGTCCCCTCGACAGGAATCCGACGAGCGTCACCGTCGTCCAACCGGACGCGGCCGTGCGCCAGCTCCACCGTCGACGCGGCCCCGGTGGTCGTCGTGCTGCTCACGACCGCCTTCCAACGGTACGACGTGGTCCCACCCTCGCGGTTGCGCACCTCGACGTCGAAGGCGATCGGTGCGCCCACCACCACCGAGGCCGGGAGCGCGGTCCGATCGGGGAACGAGAGCTCGGTGAACTGCTCGTCGCGATCCAACACGCCGAGGTCGCGCAACCAGCCCGCGCCCGGTCCCTCGATCAGCACGAACGGCACCAGGGCCATAACCAGGAGCGCGGCCCAGATCGCGTAGCGGCGCCCCGCTGACCGGTTGCGACGCGCCCGTCGGCCGCCCGCCGGACTGCTGGTTGATGGGCTCCTGCCCGATGGACCCTGCGCGTCGGCCTCCTCGGTTCGCCGCACTCGCCCCGTCGGCGGGGGCCGTGGTGATCATGCGGTCACGTCGACGGATCGCGTGACGGCGTCGTCGTCGTGGCCGAGCTCGAGCCCGTCGGATGCACACGGTCGCGGCAGACCGTACGGTTGGGCAAGGTACATGATCCGCTTCATCTCCCGACGGCTCCGACTCACCGTGTCGAGGATCAACCCAGCGGTCGCGAGCACCACGCCGAGACCGCAGCAGGCGATCGCGAGCTGACCGACGAGGCGTTCCGGGAGCACGTGCGCGCCCCCGATCGCGAGCAACCCGGCGAGCAGACCACTCGCGAACGCGAGGCAGCCGAAGAACCGCAACGGTTCGTACTCCTTGAGCAACCGGAGGATGAACCGGGAGATGCGCAGGCCGTCGGGGATCGTGCGCAGCTTGCTGGTCGACTCCGCCGGCCGCTGGCGGTACTCGGTGGCGATCTCCGAGATCGGCATCGAGAGATCGAGCGCGTGCACCGTCATCTCGGTCTCGGTCTCGAAGCCGCTCGAGAACGCGGGGAACGACTTCACGTACCGGCGCGAGAACACGCGGTAGCCCGACAGCATGTCCTCACAGGTCGAACCGAACAGGCGCTGCACGATCCCGGTGAGCAGACGGTTCCCGAGCCGGTGCCCGGGCGGATACGAGTGGGCCGCGTCCACCGGCTCGACCCGTCGGCCCACCACCATGTCGAGGCATTGGGTCATGAGCTCGCGAATCAGTTGGGGAGCGGCGCCGATCTCGTAGGTGTCGTCGCCGTCGGCCAGCACGTACACGTCGGCGTCGATCTCGGCGAACATCCGCCGCACCACGTTGCCCTTGCCCGGCGCGGGCGCGTGCCGGACGATCGCGCCGGCCTCCCGGGCGAGATCCGCCGTCGCGTCGGTCGACGCGTTGTCGTACACGTACACGTCGGCCATCGGCAGCGCGGCCCGGAACGAGCGGACGACGTTTCCGATCGTCGTCGCTTCGTCACGGCAGGGCAGCAGGACGCTGATGCGCGTCCCGACGTGCGCGTCCATCGGCGCGACGACGCTCAACCCCGCCGTGGTCGGCTCGGGCTGCGCTTCGAGCAGGTCGAAGTCGGGAACGCTGGTCCCCTCGGCCGATTGCTGCAGAGCGCGGAGGAACTGGGTCGCGAGCACCGAGGCGATGGGATCGGCACCGACGATGCTCGTGCGGTCGCCGGGCCGGGCGGCCGCGTGCGCGAGGGCGACGTCACGACCGGGGAGCAGCTCGGCGCGCGCGAGGCCCATGAAGAGCGATGCCGCCGCGGGTGCGTCGTCGGACACGACCACCACGAGCTGCCCTGCCCGCAGGCCCGGTACCGCGTCGGCGACGATGGCGTCGCTCCGCCCGATGGCCGGGAGCGCGAGGACCACGACGTCGGCCGCGACGAGCGCGGTCGCGGACTCCCCGAGTTGGGCGTGGCGCAAGGCATCGAGCGCACTCGCCGACTCCGAACCGCGGGCCTCGACCGCCGCGATCCGTGCCGCGTCGGGATCCACACCGACCACGTGAGCGAACGCCGAGCCGGCGGCGACGAGCCAGCCGAACCCCACCCGGTCGAGCCCGAACACACCGATCGTGGCGGTGCGCAGGGCGAGGCGGTCGGCGACGACCTGGAAGCGACCGAACGCCTCGGAGTCGGCCTGGTCCTGGGGTCGGGCACTCGCGACGCCGCCCAGCTCCTCGTGGGGACCGGGGTGCTCGTCGGGCCGGGTGACCGAGCCGTCTTCGAAGTGCAGCGCGCTCATCGGGCGGCGCCGACCGGGGGCGGAGGAAACGGAAGCTGCATCGCGTCCAATCGGGGGGATACCGGTCGAGGTGCCGCGCAGGCGCGACGGGGACGCGAGGAACCAGAGGCTTCGAGATCGACCCACCACCCGACCTCGCGGCATCGGGAAGCAGACGACGCTTCATCGGCATCCGGCACGCGGTTTCTGGAGTGGGCAGCACGAGTTTTCACGCGCGAGACAGAACCTGTTGCTGGTGTTGCTGGAGTGACTGACGAGCCGACGAAGATGCCGTCGCCGGACGTCGGGGTTCACCGTCGGTGTCCCAACCCGCGGGTACCCTCCGACGCATGGGTGTCGCACTGCCGATGTCGTTGTCCCCGAGCTCGGTCTCGTCGTTCACGAGCTGTCCCCTCGCGTTCAAGTTCTCGTACCTCGACCGTCTCCCGGAGCCGCCCTCCGTCGCCGCGAGCCGCGGCACGCTCGTGCACCGGGCGCTCGAACGTCTCCACGACCGGCCGCCGGCCGAGCGCTCGATCGACGCGGCACTGCTCGACCTCGACGCGGCGTCAGCCGAGCTCGCAGCGCACCCCGAGTTCGCGGGCCTCGGCCTCGACGCCGAGCAGTCGGCCACTTTCCGCGAAGAAGCCGCGGAGCTGGTCCACCGCTACTTCGAGCTCGAAGACCCGCAGGCGGTCCGGGCGATCGGCCTCGAGATCAAGCTCGAGGCCCGGATCGGGGAACGGTTCAAGATCCGCGGGATCATCGACCGACTCGAGCTCGATGCCGACGGTGAGCTGATCGTCACCGACTACAAGACCGGCGCCGCGCCCCGCGAGCAGCACGAGCGCGCCCGCCTCGTCGGCGTCCAGATCTACGCGCTGCTGTGCGAGCAGAACTTCGGCCGCCGGCCCAAGCGGGTCCAGCTGCTGTACCTGTCGACGCCCGAGGCGATCATCACCGAGCCGTCGGAGCAGTCGATCACCGGCGTCACCCGCAAGACAGAGGCGATCTACAAGGCGATCACCCGGGCCTGCGTGAACGACGACTTCCGCCCCAACCGGTCGGCGCTGTGCTCGTACTGCACGTTCAAGCCCTACTGCCCCGCTTACGGCGGCGATCCGGCGCTCGCGGCCGAGCTCCGCGGCCCGGGCACGGTCATCGAGACCCCCCTCCCCCTCGTCACCGCGTGACGACGAACGATCCCGGCACGGAACCGCCGGCCCAGAGCGGCGAAACCGGAGTGCGCGTCCCGTCGGTGCTGCTCCCCGTCGAGAAGGCCGCCCCCCCGCACACGCGGTGGGCGGCCGTCGATGACTTCGACCGGGCAGTCGCAGGGTGGTGTGAAGGCATCCACACCCCACTCCTCGACCGGTGCTTCTACTCCCTCTCCACCGCGGCCGATCACTCCGCCCTGTGGATCGCACTCGGGGCGCTCGAGCGCTCGGTGAGGAGTGGTGCCGGCGGTGGTTTGAGGGATTGCCGCACTACGTCGAGGTGCCG
>JBBQMI010000122.1:0-6086 GCA_038328825.1 Acidimicrobiia bacterium
TGATCGCGCTCTGGGGCGACGACGTGAAGGCCGAGGGCGCCTCGCGCGTCACGTGGGAGATCGAGCCGGTCGCCGACTCGTGCCGGCTGACCGTCACCCACGACCAGATGCGCGAGGGCGCGAACGACGAGCTCTACGGCGGCTGGCCGATGATCCTCTCCGGCCTGAAGACGTGGCTCGAGACGGGTGAGCTGCTCACCACCCCCGGGTCGCTGATGTACACCTGAGGGTGCACGCCGTGGCGTGCCGTTCGTCAGAGGGCGTCGCGGACCTCGCTTCGAGCGACATCCGGGGAGACTACGTCCGAGTCGCGCGGTGGATCAGAGGTGGATGAGCGTCGCGTAGTCGTACAGCTCGCGGTACCCCATGCGCGCGTAGGTGGACCGACCGAACGGTGATGCCTCGAGGGTGACGATCGACGCGCCGCGGTCGAACGCCTCGTTGGTGACACGACGCGTCACGGTGTCGCCGAGGCCGCGACCGCGCGCGTCATCGAGGCACGCGACCCAGCCGACGTACCCGTCGCCCGACTCCCCCACCAGGAACGAGCACGCACCCGCGACCGGTCGACCGTCGATGTCGGCGAGCGCGATCGCGACAGCCGGATCGAGCATGACGTCGGGATGGTCGATCGTGTCGCGCGTGATCTCCTCGGGAATCGAGAGGTGGCGGAACGCGTGGCCCGCGATCCGCGCGTAGGCCGCGACGTCTTCGGGTGAGGTCGCCAGGCGGACGGTGACACCGTCCGCAGGGACTCCGTCGGCCAGACGGGCGTCGCACACCATCTCGGGCGAATGGGAGAAGTCGGTGAAGCCGCGTGCGGTCAGCTCGTCGTGGGCGTCGCGGTCGGCCTCGTGGACGTAGACGGCCGCGGTCCGGCCGTCGCGCAGGAGGAAGTCGACCACGGCGTCGGCGAACGCGGCGGGGGCCAGCGGCGGACCGGACCGCAACGCGAGCCGCGCCGCCGGGAAGTCGATGGGGCCGCGGAACGCGAGGATCCCGGGCTCGTCGAGGAGCTCGGCGCCGTGGAGTCGAGCCTGGATTCGGCCGAATCCGCAGAGGTTCTCGTGGGCGCGTTCTTCGAGGGTCGGCACGGATCGGACCCTAGTGATTCGTCGCCGCGTTGCGCCTTGACGATCGAACGTCTGTTCGCTGGTGTCGCTCCACTCCCCAATTTCCCCGTGCGCGTTGCCAGCCATTGTTCAGTCACTCGTAGCGGAGTCCGATCTCGCGCAGGAGGTCGACGAAGCGGTCACCGGCGTCGGGCGCGCTCTCACCGGGCGTGTACGTGACCGCGGTGAGGTCACCCGTGAACCGGCCCGCACCGTGGCGTTCGAAGCGTTCCCACGACACGGGCGAACGGCGGTCGATACCCACGTCGATGCCGCAGAACGGTGCCATCGCGCCGAGCATCACGAGCCCGTCGACCGCGGCCCGTTCCTCGGCGTCGACGAGCACGCGCACGTTCCAGGTCCAGCCACCGGGCGCGGTGACCTCGAGTCGGATCGACCGGGTCTCGTCGAACACGGTCCCGGCGGAGACCTCCGTCATCGTGCCGAAGCCGTTGTGGACGAAGAAGAGCTCGTCGTCGTCGACGTGCAGCGAGTAGCCACCGCCCTGGTCGCCGTGCGCGAACAGCACGCCGTGGTCACCGGAACGGAAGTCGAGCTCGACGTCGACGGCGAAGCTCCGCCACTGGATGAGCAGCTGCGACCGGTAGCGCTCGAGCGTGTGCGTCCGTCGGAGCAGGCGGACGGGTTCCTTGAACGGCTCCTCGTACGGCGGCCGGGTCACGAACCGCACCCTCGAACCCTCGTCGAGGGGATACACCTGGTTGTCGCGCGCCATCTCCTCCCACCGCTGCGCCATCTCGGCGACGAGCTCCGGTCGCTCGCCGGAGAGGTCGCGCATCTCGGTCGGATCGGTGCGCAGGTCGTAGAGCTCCCACTCGTGATCGCCGAACTCGGTGAGCGGCTGGTGGCGGGTGACCACCTCCCACCCGTCTCGGTAGTAGCCCCGGTGCCCCGACATCTCGAAGTACTGCTCGAGGTGCGGGTGATCGGCGTTCGCGTCGCGCAGCGCGGGCGCCAACGTGCTGCCGGCCAGCGGTTGCAGCGCGACGCCGGCGCGCGTCTCCGGCCGCGCAACGCCGGTGAGCTCCAACAACGTCGGCAGCACGTCGGTGACGAACGCCCACTGGTCGCGATGCTCCCCCGCCGGGATCGCGCCGCCACCGCGGGGCCACGACACGAGGAACGGCACCGAGTGACCGCCGGCGTGGGTGTTGATCTTGTAGAGGCGCCACGGTGTGTTCGACGCCATGGCCCAGCCGCGCGGGTAGTGGACCATCGTTCGGGGTCCGCCGAGGAGATCCATCCGTTCGCGGTCGGCGTCGCGGTCTTCGATGTCCTTCACGTTCTTCGAGACGAGCGTGCGGAAGTACGCCGAAGTCCCGGCCTCCTCACCCTCGCGCGACGCGCCGTTGTCGGAGAGGAACACGAAGATCGTGTTGTCGAGCACACCCAGCTCGGCGAGGCCGGCGCGGAATCGCCCGACGTTCTGGTCGACGTTGTCGACCATCGCCGCGAACACCTCCATGTAGCGAGCGAAGAGGAGTTGGTCCTCCACGGCCAGGTCGTCCCAGGCGGGAACCTCGTCGCCGTCTTCCTGGTTGCGCGGCGGGAGCGGCGTTCCGGGAGGGATCACCCCGAGCTCGAGCTGACGGGCGTGTCGTTCGGCGCGGATCGCGTCCCAGCCCACGGCGTAGCGACCGCGGTGCCGCTCGAGGTCCTCGGGCTTGCAGTGCAGTGGCGCGTGTACCGCTCCCTCGGCGAGGTAACAGAGGAACGGTGTCGCCGGGTTCGACGCCTTGACCTGGGCGATCATGTCGAGGGCCCGGTCGGTGAGATCGTCGGTGAGGTAGTAGCCGTCGGGGTACTCGTCGATCTCGACTGTGTGGTTGTCCTCCACGAGCCGGTGGGGCTGATGCAGGTTCGTGAACGCGTCGAGGAAGCCGTAGTACCGGTCGAACCCGCGCTGCAGCGGCCACGACTTCTTCGGGCCGGCGTCCGACATGTCGGCGTCCTTGGTGAGATGCCACTTGCCCAGCGCGAGGGTGGCGTACCCCGCGTCGCGGAAGATCTCGGCCATGGTCGACACGTCGTCGGCGAGTTCGGCGGCGTAGCCGGGGAACCCGGGATCGGAATTGGCGACGTGACCGGCACCGGCGCGGTGCGGGTTGACCCCGGTGAGCAACGCGGAACGAGTCGGTGAACACATCGGCGTCACGTGGAAGTTCGTCCACTGCACACCCGACGCCGCCAGCGCGTCGAGGTTCGGAGTGGGGATCTCGGAGCCGTAGCACGACAGGTCGCTGAACCCGAGGTCGTCGCACAGCACCATCACCACGTTCGGCGCGTCGACACCCGGCGCCGGGCGGGGCGGCCACCAGCCTTCGGATCCGGCGAAGGTGCGGCCGAGACGACCACCGAACCCTTCGTACGCACCGGCCGGTCGGTTCAGATCGTCTCCCTGCATGGTCGGCGACGGTACCTGACCGGGCCGTGGGATCGGGGCGCCTCAGCCGGGCCCGCGATCCACGACACGTGTCGACCGCCGATCTGGGAACCTGGGGTGAGATGCCCCGACTGTTGCCTCCCTCCACCTCGCGCGACGTCGACCGGATCGTCGTCGGCCGGACGATCCGGGGCTTCGTCGACGGGTTCGTGAGCGTCCTCCTCGCGCAGTACCTGATCGGGCTCGGCTTCTCGCCCGTCGAGGTCGGCGCGATCGTCACCGGAACGCTGATCGGCTCCGCGGTGCTCACGCTCGCGTTCGGGTTGACGAGTCAGCGCTTCACGCTGCGGACCCTGCTGCTGGCCGCGACCGGGATGATGCTCCTCACCGGTCTCGGGTTCGCGAGCCTGACCTGGTTCTGGCCGCTGTTCGTCGTCGCGGTCCTGGGTACGCTCAATCCGTCGGCGGGCGACGTGAGCGTCTTCCTCCCCACCGAGCAGGCGCTCGTCACCGAGCACGTCGACGCGCCCCACCGACCGAGGCTGTTCGCCGTCTACAACCTCGCCGGGATCTTCGCGGGTGCACTGGGCGCGCTCGCGTCGGTCGTGCCCGAAGGGATCGCCCGCGCAATGGACTGGGACGTCACCGAGACCCAACGCGGGTCGTTCCTCCTGTACGCGGCGGCCGCGATCGCGATCTTTGCCGTCTACCGGACACTCCGACGCGAACCCGATCACGTCGAGCCGGTCCCCGCGGCCGCGCGACGGAGCGCGTTGCGAACGTCACGGCGCACGGTGCTCGAGCTCGCCGGACTGTTCAGCCTCGACTCCGCGGGGAGTGGCTTCGTCGTCACGTCGCTCCTCGTGCTCTGGCTCCATCTGCGATTCGATCTGTCGGCCGGCCAGACCGGCGTCGTGTTCTTCGCGGCCGGCCTGCTCGACAGCTGCTCCCAGCTCCTCGCGCCCCGGCTGGCGCGGCGGTTCGGGCTCATCCGGACGATGGCGTTCACGCACATCCCCGCCAACGTGCTGCTGGTCCTCGCTGCGTTCGCGCCGTCGGGCGGGATCGCGATCGCGCTCCTGCTCACCCGGGCCCTGTTTGCCCAGATGGACGTGCCCGCCCGGCAGGCGTTCGTGATGGCGGTCGTCCCCCCCGACGAGCGCGCCGCGGCCGCGAGCGTGACCAACGTCCCGCGCAGCCTCGCGTCGGCGGCGACCCCTCTTCTCGCCGGAGTGCTGCTGACCCACTCGACCTTCGGCTGGCCGCTCATCATCGCGGGCGTGGTGAAGATCACGTACGCCCTCGGGCTGCTCGGTCTGGACCACGACGTTCCCGAGGAGATCGGTGGTCGTCGGACGCCGCGCGTCAAGGCCTGAGGATCGCGCGGCGACGAGCGCGTGCTGTCGGTCGACCCCTGGCAGGGCTCGTTGCTACGTGGAAAGATCCGTTCCGTGTACGAGGTCATCGTCGTAGGGACCGACGGTTCGGAGACGGCGGGAGTCGCGGTGCAGCACGCCACGACGCTTGCGAAGCTCTCCGACGCGACGCTCCACATCGTCCACGCCCATCAACCGTTGTCGGCGAGTCACGCCGCGATGGGCGCGACGTCGGGTCTCCAGACCATCGATGTCGAGAACGTCAACGCCGGCATCGCGGCCGACAGCAACAGTGTCTGCGAGCACGCCGCGTCGGCGGCGAGGCGCGACGGTGTGCGCGTCGAGACCCACCCGCGACCCGGCGATGCCGCCGGAGCATTGATCGGCGTCGCGGAAGAGGTTGGTGCCGACCTCGTCGTCATCGGCAACCGCGGGATGAGCGGAGCCCGACGCTTCATGCTCGGCAGCGTCCCGAACAAGGTCTCGCACCACTGCCCCTGCAGCCTCCTGATCGTCGCCACGACCGCTCACTGACTTCGCGCGGCGAGAGCGGGGGCCAGATCTCCCTGGTCGACGACGACCATGTCGTCGAGGCCCAGCCACGCGGCCATCGACCGGAGCTCGGGCCAGAGTCGTTCCGCGACCTCGCCGTGATCGACGCCCTCCTCTGCGTGCGCGGATTGCACGAGGAGCCGGGAGCCGGCGCGGTCGGCCTTGAGGTCGACGCGAGCGACGTAGCGGTCACCCATGAGGAACGGGAGCACGTAGTAGCCGAACACCCGCTTCGGCTTCGGCACGTAGATCTCGATGCGGTAGCGGAACCCGAAGAGCCGCTGGATCCGGTCGCGCTCCCACATGATCGAGTCGAACGGTGAGACGAGGGCCGCGGCGTGGACCCGTCTCGGCAGCGTGGCCTCGGGATGCAGGTACGTCGGGTGCTGCCACCCCTCGACCCGCACCCGGTCGACCAGCCCGTCGTCGGCCATCTCCTCCAGGAGGGGTCGCACGACCGTGATCGGCAGTCGGAAGTAGTCGCCGAGGTCCTTCGCGGTTCCGACTCCGTGACCGCGCGCCGCGTGCACGAGCAGCTCGACCATCGCGTCGCGCGAGGTCGGCGTCGGGTGTCGACGCACGGCCGGCGGAACCACGAGCTCCGGATCGCAGTACGCGCGCTCGAAGTTGGCCCGCCGCACC
>JBBQMI010000123.1:0-6082 GCA_038328825.1 Acidimicrobiia bacterium
GTGCTCCGAGGCACCGATCTGGTTGTCCGTCCCACCCCGAGCGGTGCCCGGAGGCGCCTCCCGGCATCACCGGGAGACTGTGTCGAAAGTAACGGGGGCCCCAATTCGGTATATATAGGTCAGATGACCTGAAACCTATCAAACCTGTCCGGTTCGCGGCAATGTTCAGCCGGCGCGCCGAGTGCCCGACAGCGTGAAGCTGCCGTCACCGTCGCTCCACGTGACCTTCAGGGCGCAGGTCGATCCCGCGCCCGAGGCGCAGCTCGTTCCCGCCGTGCTCACCGTCGCGGTCCCCGTCACCGAACCGATTCGGCGCACGGCCGCGTCGCCGGCGCCGCTGTCCACGCCGTCGCAGACCCGCCGCTCGAGGACCGAGTGGCCGCCGGTCCCCGTCACCGCGTAGGAGATCCAGGTCCCGTCGCTCTCGGCGATGTCGAGGGCCGTCGGACCGGCACCGCACGCCGACGCCGCGGGCTGGACGGTCGCGCTCGACGCCGCGTCGGAGGCGAAGGCGTCGGCGGCGAAGTCGGCGAGGTTCGAGCGGTCGAGGCGACTGCTCGCCTGTGACGAGCTCGAATAGCCCTGCGCCACCGCGAGCGTGATCGTGCTCAGGACGATGGTCGAGATCGCGATGGTGATGAGGACCTCGAGAAGCGTGAAGCCGGCCTCGGCGCGTGTCGCCCTGCGGAGCCGTCTCACGTGATGGTCCGCCGCTTGATGACCTGCACGGTCTGCGAATCCTTGCTCGCGGCGGTGCACGAACCGTCGAGGACGCCGTGCGGACACACGCGCACCGTGACCCGTTGCACACCGCCATCGCTCGCGGGACACGTGGCCGAGTTGTAGGTCGGCGTGCCGCTGGCCGCGTTGTCGATCACCTGCACCGACGCCACGACCGCGGTGTAACCGGTCGGCAACGATCCGTTGACCGCGCTGATCCCGTACGACCCCGCACTCGCGCAGTCGACATAGGTCGCAGGCTGTTTCACGTACTCGGCCGCGTTGCGCGCGGCGGCCTCGGTTCGGGTCAGCTGGCGGTGCAACGCTCCGGCGGTGAGCATCGCGCCGATCGCGCTGAGGATCGCGACGAAGGCGATCGAGATGATCGCCACGGTGAACACCATCTCGATCAGGGTGAACCCGTTCTCGGCATGCGGCTGGGCGCGACGCGACGTCATGGCTACTTGAGCTTGCTGCCCTGGAGCACGCCGTAGATCGACTGGACCATCGCCACGGCCACGAAACCGACGATCACACCCATGAACACGATCACTGCCGGCTCCATGAGCGCCATGAGCTTGGTCAGCCGGTACTCGAGCTCGGAGCCGTAGTAGTCGGCCGCGATCTCGAGCTGGTTGTCGAGCGTTCCCGTCTCTTCACCGACGCGCATCATCTGCACCGCCGGCTTCGGGAAGATGCCCGTCGCCGCGATGGGATCGGCCATCCCCTGGCCCTCGAGCATCGCTTCGTTGACCGTGGTGAGGTGCTTCTCGAAGACGCTGTTGTTCGTGCTCGCGATCGCGGCCTGCATCGCCTCGGGGAGCGGTACGCCGGCCTGCATCATCGCCCCGATGATCCGACAGAACCGCTCCACCGCGGCGAAGCGCACGATCTCACGGCTGAGCCAGAGCCTGAGCAGGAGTCGGTCCTTGAGCTCCTTGCCCTTCTTGCTCATCTTGGTCCAGAGGAAGCCACCGACGAGCAACCCGACCACGAGCGGCGTGAACCACCAGTTGTTCTTGAAGAAGTCGGAGACACCGAGCAGGATCCGCGAGCTCAGGGGGAGCTTGGCGTCGAACTCCTTGAAGAACACCGTGAGACGGGGCAAGACGAAGGTCGCCATGAGGATCACGACGCCGACCGCGGCGAGCGCGATCACGATCGGGTACATGATCGCCGACTTGAGCTTCTGGCTCGCGTCGCCGTCGCGCTTCATGTAGTCGGCGAGCTGGTCGAGGACCTCGTCGAGACGGCCGGTGTGCTCGGCCGACGCGAGGATCCCGAGGTAGTACGGCGGGAACACCGACGAGTGGACCGCGAGCGCGTCGGAAAAGGTCACACCCGCGTGCAATGCCTCCTGCACCTGCAGGAGGATGGCCTTGAAGCGCTTGTTGTCGACACCTTCGGCGACCACCCCGAGTGCGTCGGTGAGCGGGATGCCGCCGCGGGTGAACGCCGCCATCTGGCGCGAGAAGTGCTGGATGATCTGGCGCGGTACCCGCTCCTTGGTGATCTCGATGTTCATGCCCTTCTTCTCGCTGATCTTCACGACCTGGAAGTCGCGGAGCGCGAGCTGGTTCTTCAACACGTTGGCGCTGTCGGCCTCGCCGGAAGCCTTGACCTTGGTGCCGTCGGGCCCGACGGCGACATATCGGAACGTTGCCATGACTCTTCTCCCAGTCCCCTGCTAGAGCACGTACACGGTGCGGAGCACCTCGCCGATGGTGGTCTCGCCCCGCGCGACGAGCCGGAGGGCTTCGTCGGCGAGCGTCCGCATGCCCGACTCGATCGCGGTCGCGCGGATCACGTCCTGTTGCGCGTTGTCGATCACGAGCTGCTTGATGCGGTCGTCGATCGGCATGACCTCGTAGATGCCGATGCGGTCGAAGAAGCCGGTGTCGGCGCAGAAGTTGCAGCCCTCGCCGCGGACGAACTGCGGATCGGCCGGGCCGCCCGCCTGCTCGTAGTACGCGAGCTCCTCGGCGTCGGGTTCGTACGCCGCCTTGCACGTGGGGCACGTCCGCCGCATCAGCCGTTGCGCGACCACGCCGGTGAGGCACGACGCGATGAGGAAAGGCTCGATGCCCATGTCGAGGAAGCGGTGGAGCGCGCTCGTGGAGTCGGCCGCGTGCACCGACGACATCACGAAGTGACCGGTGAGCGCGGCCTGCACCGCGATGCGCGCGGTCTCGACGTCGCGGATCTCGCCGACCATCACTGCGTCGGGGTCCTGACGGAGGATGGAGCGGAGGCCGTTGGCGAACGTGATCTCGGCCTGCTCGTTGATCTGGATCTGGTTGATCTCCGGGAAGACGTACTCGACCGGGTCCTCGATCGTCATCACGTTGATCTCTTCGCGGTTGATCTCGGTGAGGGTGGCGTAGAGCGTGGTGGTCTTGCCGCTCCCGGTCGGGCCGGCACACACGACCATGCCGTAGGGCGAGCGCACGAGCTTCTCGAAGCGGACCGCGGTGTCTTCGGGCATGCCCAGGTCGGAGAGCTGGAAGAGCGCGCGGCTCTTGTCGAGGAGTCGCATGACGCACTTCTCGCCGAACACCGTCGAGGTCGTGCTCACGCGGATGTCGAGCGCCTTGCCGCCGACGTTGGTCTCGATCTGGCCGTCCTGCGGTCGCCGGCGCTCGACGATGTTCATGTTCGCCATGACCTTGATGCGGCTCACGAGCGACTGCGCCATCGACTCGGGGAGGCTCAGCACCTCGTGCAGCGCACCGTCGGTGCGATTGCGGACGCGGACGCGAGTGTCGAGCGGTTCGATGTGCACGTCGGACGCACGGTCACGCACAGCCTGCTCGAGGATGAGCGTCACCACCTGCACGATCGGCGCGTTCTCGTCGACGACCGCCTTGGGCGTGTCGTCGACGACCCGCTCGACCTTCAGCGTCTCGAACGCGCGGACGGCTTCGTCGACCTTCGCGGTGGCCTTGTAGCTGGTCTCGATCGCACGGCGGATGTCGGAGACGGGCGCGAGCAGCAACGTGACCTGCCGGCCGGTGATCTCGGCGACGGTCGCGGCGAGACCGGGCTGGGTCGGGTCGGAGACGACGACTGCGACCTGCCGTTCGTTGGCGCGGAACGGGATCAGCGCCAGCTCCCGTGCCTTCTTCTCCGGGATGGTCGCGATCGCGTCGGCGTCGGGTGCTTCGCGACGCAGATCGGCGAGGTGCAGGCCGAACTGCTCGGCGAGCGCGGCGGCGAGCACCTGCTCGTCGATCTGGCCCGCGTCGACGAGGAAGGCCCCCAGGCGCTTCCCCGTCGACACGAGCTCGAGCAGAGCTTCGTTGATCTGCTCGAGACTCAGGATGCCCTTGGCGGCGAGGATCTCGCCGAGCAACTGACGGTTGCCCGCGCCCCGGGGGCGGGGCGGCGCGATCACGACCGGCGTCGATTCGTCGGCCGGCGCTCCGCCCGCCGAGCCGTTGACGGCAGGGTCGACGGGGGTGCCGTCGGCGCTGAGCTGCTGGTCGACGGCGTTCATCATCTGGCGCAGGACCTGCACCGCCTCGCGGTGATCCGTGACCTCCGCGCTCGCGTGCGCGAGATCCACGGCCGAGACGGGTTCGAAGTCACCCTCTGCGGGCGTGAGGTCCATCGACGGCAAGCCGGTCTCGAAGGGGGCTGCCTTCGTCGCCTTCCGAAGCTTCACGTTGAGTCGCTCTCCTCTTGCGAAGCCGTCGAAACACCGGGCTCGCTCGTCGGCCTCCCAGCCCGCCCCGAGCCGTTCGGACGATACGGATACCACGCAAAGTGAACAATGGGTCCAGCGGCCCACGAGAGCCCCACGGAGGGTGGTCCGAGCATCGCTCGGAACGCTCGTACGCCGGGTGGGCCATACTCAGCCCCGAATCACCGAGACCGGGGTCAGACGGGAGAAGCCATGCCGGGGGACTGGAACTTCGCGACGTGCTGGGAGGCGATCGCCGACGCCCGGCCCGACGCGCCCGCGCTCGTGCAGGGCGACCGGCGGGTGACCTGGGCCCAGTTCGACGAGCGGGCGGCCCGACTCGCCCGCGCCTTCGGCGATCTGGGCCTCGGCCCCGACGCCAAGGTCGCGAGCTACCTCTACAACTGCCCGGAGTACCTCGAGGGCACATTCGCGACCTGGAAGCTCCGCGCCGCGCCCGTCAACGTGAACTACCGCTACCTCGAGGAGGAGCTCCTCTACCTCCTCGACAACTCCGACGCCGAGATCCTGCTCTTCCACGGTGTGCTCGGCGAGCAGGTTGCCAAGGTGCGCGACCGGGCTCCGCAGCTCCGCGCCGTGGTGCAGGTCGACGACGGCTCGCCGCTCCTCGACGGTGCCATCAGGTACGAAGACCTCGTGGCGGGGAACGCACCGGCTGAACGCATTCCGCGCGCGGGCGACGACCTCTACATCCTCTACACGGGTGGCACCACCGGCATGCCCAAGGGCGTGATGTGGCGCAACGACGACCTCTTCACCACGCTCATGCCCACGGTCCTCGGCCTCGCGGGCGAGACGCTGCCCGACACGCCCGAGGCGTTCGGCCCGACCGCCCAACGCGTCGCGGAGCACGGCCGCACCGCCGTGCACCTGCCCGCGTCACCGCTGATGCACGGCACGGGCTTCTTCAGCTCGCTGCAGGCCCTCACGATGGGCGGCACGATCGTCACGCTCGAGCAGCGCAACTTCGACGCCGACGAGCTGTGGACCGCGGTCGCGCGCGAGCGCGTCACGCAGATGGCGATCGTCGGCGACGCGTTCGGCCGACCGATGGTGAAGGCGCTCGACGCCGCCGCCGAACGCGGCGAGCCGTACGACCTGTCGTCGGTGGTGCTCATCATCAGCTCGGGGGTGATGTGGACCGCCGAGGTGAAGCAGGCACTCATGCAGCACGGCAGCTTCGTGTGCTTCGACTCGCTCGGATCGAGCGAGGGCGTGGGCTTCGCCAACCAGATCACCGCGCCCGGCGCCGAGACCACGACCGCCTCGTTCCAGATCGGCGAGCACTGCCGCGTGCTCACCGAAAACGGCCGTCAGGTGGAGCCCGGCTCCGACGAGATCGGACTGCTCGCGCTCGGGGGCCCGATCCCGCTCGGCTACTACAAAGACGAGGCCAAGACCGCGGCGACGTTCCGCACGTTCGACGGCGAGCGCTACTCGATCCCCGGCGACTGGGCGAAGGTCGCGGCCGACGGAACCGTCGAGCTCCTCGGACGGGGTTCGGTGTCGATCAACACCGGCGGCGAGAAGGTCTTCCCCGAAGAGGTCGAGGAGGCCATGAAGCTGCACCCGGCCGTGGTCGACGCGATCGTCGTCGGCGTTCCCGACGACCGCTTCGGCGAGGCGATCGCTGCGGTCGTGTCGGTGCACGACGCCACT
>JBBQMI010000124.1:0-6075 GCA_038328825.1 Acidimicrobiia bacterium
GAGCGGCACGGTTCCTCCTCTACCGGTCGGTGGCGGGGGGCCAGAAGCGGGCGTTGCTGAGCGGAACCAGCTCGCGCCGGTAGCGGGCGTGGGCCCCATCGAGCTGGGCGCGGAGCTGTGCGACCTCGGCCTCGAGCGCGAGCACTCGCTGCACGCCCGCGAGGTTGAGACCCGAGTTGGTGAGGTCCTGGATGCGGCGCAGGAGCTCGATGTCTCGTTCGGAGTACCGCCGGCTGCGACCGGGCGTGCGCTGCGGCTCGATGAGACCCTTGCGTTCGTAGATTCGCAGCGTCTGCGGATGCACCCCGGCGAGCTCGGCCGCGACCGAGATCACGTACAGGGCGCGTTCGTCGGCGTTCATCACTGCTGCTCCTTCGTGGGCGCGGCCGGGAGGAGGTCGGAGCGCGGATCCTCGGGAAAGGCCTCGGCGAGCGCCCCCACCGCCGCGCGCTGGGCGTCGTCGAGCTGCTTCGGCACCACGATCTCGAAGGTCACGAGGAGATCGCCGGTCCCGCCCGACGTCTCGATGCCGCGACCGCGCACCCGCACGGTCGTCCCGCTCGTCGTGCCCGCGGGGACCTTCACTGTGACCGGCTCGGAGAGGGTGGGGATCCGTACCTGCGCCCCGAGCGCGGCTTCCGCGTACGTGACCGGCACCGGCAACGTCAGGTTGCGACCGTCGCGCCCGAACGTCGCGTCGGGCCGGACGTGCACCCGGACGAACAGGTCACCGGGGGGACCCCCGAACGAGCCCGCGCCGCCGCGTTCCTTCACGCGGATCTTCTGGCCGTCGGCCACACCCGCGGGAATGCGCACCTTCACCTCGCGACGACGCCGTTCGACGCCGCGGCCCTTGCACTTCGGGCACTTGTCCCTGACGATCGTGCCATTGCCCCCGCAGGTCGGGCACACCTGCGAGAACGAGAACGGGCCCTGGTCGACCGCGATCGAACCGCTGCCGTCGCAGTCGGGGCACGCCGACGGGAAGGTGCCGGGCTTCGCGCCACTGCCGTGACACTCGGAGCACACGGCGTCGGACGTGAAACTGACCGACGTGGTGATGCCGTGCACGGCGTCGAGGAAGTCGAGGTGGAGCTCGGTCTCGAGGTCGTCGCCGCGGCGCAGGCCGCGTTGCTGGGCACCGCGACCGCGCCGACCGCCACCCGCGGCGCCGCGACCGAAGAGACCGCCGAGGATGTCGCCGAGACCGCCGGCGTCGTCGACGTCGAACTGGATGTTCTGGAAGCCGCCCCGACCACCGCCGCCACCGGGACCGAAGCCGAAGCCCCCGGCGCCGCCGCCGAATCCCGGCCCGCCGGGACCACCGCCCGACGCGACCATCTGGCGGACTTCGTCGTACTCCTTGCGCTTGTCGGCCTCACCGAGCACGTCGTACGCCGCGGAGATCTCCTTGAAGCGATCCTCGGCCTCGACGTCGCCCTTGTTCTTGTCGGGGTGGAACTGCTTCGCGAGCTTCCGGTACGCGCGCGTGATCTCCTTCTCGTCGGCCCCTTCGGGCACACCGAGCGTGGAGTAGTAATCCTTCTCGAACCACTCGCGTTGCGGAGCCATCAGCCCGCGCGGCTGACCTTGACCATCGCGGGCCGGAGCACGCGACCCTTCAGCGTGTACCCGGTGCGCATGACGTCGGCCACGACCGGTTCGCCGTCGCCGTCTTCCTGCATCACGGCTTCGTGCTCGTTCGGATCGAACGGCACACCCTGGGCGGCGATGCGCCCGAGGCCGGCCTTCTCGAGCACACCGAGGAAATCGGCGTACACGAGCTCGATCCCCTTGCGGACGTTCTGATCGGCGTCGAGGCTCAACAACGCGAGCTCGAAGTTGTCGAGCACGGGGAGCAGCTGCTCCACGAGCGCTTCGTTGGCGCGCTCCACGTGCGCGGTCTGGTCGCGCAGCATCCGCTTCTTGTAGTTGGCGAACTCGGCCTGCATCCGTTGCAGGTCGCCGACGAGACCGTCGCGCTCGGCGCGCAGCTCCTCGAGATCGCCGGCCGAGGTGGCGGCATCCACCACCACCTCGCCGTCGATCACCACGTCGTCTGCGGTCGTCGCGTCGTCGGCGAACGGGTCCGCGGGCATGTCACCCATGTCACCGTCCCCCGTGTTCCCTGCCGGCGTCACGCCGTCTGCTCACCGGGCTCGTCGTCGACGATCTCAGCATCGGCGACTTCGTCGTCGGACGGGGCCGACGACGTCGCGCCGTCGGCGCCACCGGCAGCCGCGCCCGCGTTCTGCTCGGCCTGCGCGGCCGAGTAGAGGCGCTGCGCGAACTCTTGGCTCGCACCGATGAGGGCCTCGTGTGCGGCCTTGACCGCTTCGATGTCGGTGCCGGCGAGCGCTTCCTTCAGGGAACCGAGCGCGCCCTCGATCTTGGTGCGTTCGTCGGGCGACACCTTCTCGCCCTGCTCCTTGAGGAGCTTCTCGGTCTGGAACACCAGCGAGTCGGCCTGGTTGCGGATCTCCGCCTCTTCCTTGCGCTGGCGGTCTTCCTCCGCGTGCGCCTCGGCCTCCTTCATCATGCGGTCGATCTCGTCCTTGCCGAGCGCGGTGCCGCCGGTGATGGTCATCTGCTGTTCCTTGCCGGTGCCGAGATCCTTCGCCGACACGTGGACGATGCCGTTCGCGTCGATGTCGAAGGTGACCTCGACCTGCGGGACACCACGCGGGGCCGGTGGGATGCCGACGAGCTGGAACGTGCCGAGCGTCTTGTTGCGGTACGCCATGTCGGACTCGCCCTGGAGCACCTTGATCTCCACGCTGGGCTGGTTGTCGTCGGCGGTGGTGAACACCTCCGAGCGCTTCGTGGGGATCGTGGTGTTGCGCTCGATGAGCTTCGTCATGATCTGGCCCTTGGTCTCGATGCCGAGGGAGAGCGGCGTGACGTCGAGCAGGAGGATGTCCTTGACGTCGCCCTTCAGCACGCCGGCCTGCACGGCCGCACCGATCGCGACGGCTTCGTCGGGGTTGACGCCCTTGTCGGGGTCCTTCCCGGTGAGGTCGCGCACGAGGTCGGCGACCGCGGGCATGCGCGTGGAACCACCGACGAGCACGACG
The DNA here is from genome assembly GCA_038328825.1 of Acidimicrobiia bacterium. Classification (GTDB taxonomy): domain Bacteria; phylum Actinomycetota; class Acidimicrobiia; order IMCC26256; family JANYLB01; genus JANYLB01. Next base: position 3,075 of record JBBQMI010000124.1, read on the forward strand.
TGCTCGAGCTTGCCCTGCTCGAGGCCGGCGTCGCGGATGGCCTGCTCGAACGGGCCCTTGGTGGCCTCGAGCAGGTCGGCGGTGATCTCCTGGAACTTCGCCCGGCTCAGGGTGAGCTCGAGGTGCAGCGGACCGTCGGCCGTGGCCGTGATGAACGGAAGGTTGATCGACGTCTCGGCGAGCGACGACAGCTCGATCTTCGCCTTCTCTGCCGCTTCCTTCAGGCGCTGGGTGGCCATCTTGTCGACCCCGAGGTCGACGCCATGGGCGTTCTTGAACTCCGCGACCATCCAGTCGATGACGCGCTGGTCCCAGTCGTCGCCACCGAGGTGGGTGTTGCCGGCGGTCGACTTGACCTCGAACACGCCGTCGCCGATCTCGAGGACCGACACGTCGAACGTGCCGCCACCGAGGTCGAAGACGAGGATCGTCTGGTCCTTGTCCTTGTCGAGGCCGTACGCGAGCGAGGCCGCGGTCGGCTCGTTGATGATGCGGAGCACCTCGAGCCCGGCGACCTGGCCGGCCTCGGTGGTGGCCTGGCGCTCGGCGTCGCCGAAGTACGCGGGCACGGTGATCACGGCCTGGGTGACGGTGTCGCCCAGGTAGGCCTCGGCGTCGCGCTTCAGCTTCTGCAGGATGCGGGCCGAGATCTCCTGCGCGTTGTAGGCCTTGCCGTCGATGTCGACGGACCAGCCGGTTCCCATGTGACGCTTCACCGAGCGGATCGTGCGATCCGGGTTCGTGATCGCCTGACGCTTGGCGACCTCACCGACCAGCACCTCGCCGGTCTTCGAGAACGCGACGACCGACGGGGTCGTGCGCGACCCCTCGGCGTTGGGGATGACGACGGGCTCGCCCGCCTCGAGGACCGAGACGACCGAGTTGGTGGTGCCCAGGTCGATGCCGACGGCCTTTGCCATGGTGAGTGCCTCCAGAAGAGTGGTCGAGAAAGGTGATCGGCGGTGCTGCCGAAATCTTGAGTCGAAGGTTAGCAACTTTGCTTCTAGCACCGCTATTCCCGAGAGCTTGACATTGTGGCTAGATTCAGCGCATGGCGCGACGGGGGGACTTCCTCAACCATCTGGCCGAGGTGCCGCTCTTCAGCGCCCTCTCGAAGAAGGAGCTGGGCCTCGTCGCCCGGAGAGCCGAAGACGTTCGGGTCGAACCGGGCGCGGTCCTGTGCTCCGAGGGATCCGCCGGTCACGAGTTCTTCGTGATCGTCGAGGGAACGGCCAGGGTGAGTCGCCAGGGCAAGAAGGTGGCCGAGGTCGGCCCGGGCGCATCCTTCGGCGAGCTCGCGCTCCTCGACCGGGCGCCCCGCAACGCGACCGTGACCGCGGAGACACCGATGGAGCTCGTCGTGCTCGGTCAGCGCGAGTTCGCGGGGCTCATCGACGACGTTCCCGGCTTCGCCCGCAAGTTGCTCGCCGGGATGGCCGCCCGCCTGCGCGAATCCGACGCCAAGTCGGTCCAGTAGCACTCTGCGTTCGCGGCGCCGGTTCGTTACGGCTGTCGCGTGGACTTGCGCGGTAGCTTCCTGCCGTGCGCAAGTACCTGCCGAAGCCGCATCACCTCGTCCTCGTCGTCGGCGTGGTCGCCGCGCTCGGCACGCTCGCCTCGTTCGCGGCTCCCGAGATCACGGGATGGAACGAGGATTCGCCGATCAGCCGTGAGGTGTTCGGCGGCATCCCGATGCCGGTCGAGGTCGCCTTCTACCTGACGATCGCCACCATGTTGATGGTCGTGGCGTGGCTCGTGTCGCTGCGCGTGCGCAACTACGAGCGCGGCCAGCCCGACGACCGTCGACTCACCAAGCACAACGCCAAGCGCCGCTCACGCGACTTCCGCGCCGGGGTCTGGATGCAGACCCTGCTCCGCGACCCCGCCGCCGGGGTGATGCACTCGCTCATCTACTTCGGCTTCCTCGTGCTGTTCGCGGTCACGATCATCCTCGAGGTCGACCACCAGCTCCCCGACGGCCTCAAGTTCCTGCACGGCACGACGTACCAGGCGTACTCGTTCGTGGCCGACTTGTTCGGGCTCGTCTTCCTGGCCGGGATCCTCTGGGCCCTCGCCCGGCGCTACCTCCAGCGTCCGTACCGGATCCGCATCAAGTCGAAGCCCGAGCACGCGGTGATCCTCTTCACGTTCCTGGCGATCGCGGTCACGGGCTTCGTGGCCGAGGCGTTCCGGATCGCGGAGCTCCGCGAGCTGGCAGGGCCCGGCGCGAACTTCGAGAGGTGGTCGTTCGTCGGGTGGGGCCTGTCGGGTGCCGTCGACTCGTGGACCGCCGGCACGCTGCGCGACGCGCACCGGTGGGCGTGGGGTCTGCACGTCGTCGCGTTCGTCGGCTTCCTGGTGATCCTGCCGACCACGATGCTGCGCCACATGATCACGTCGCCGGTGAACATGTTCCTGAAGGACAAGCCGCGCCCCAAGGGTGCGATGAAGCCGATGCCGAACCTCATGGAGACCGAGCTCGAGAGCTTCGGCGCCACCCAGATCTCCGACTTCACCTGGAAGCAGCTCTTCGACACGGACGCGTGCACCATCTGCGGACGCTGCACCTCGGTGTGCCCGGCGCACGCGACCGGCAAGCCGCTCGACCCGCGCGAGATCGTGCTGAAGGTCGGCGAGGTGATGGCCGCCACCGGCGACCCGCGCGTGTCGCCACCGATCGGTACGGCACCGGGGATCGTCGTCGACGCCGACAACGTCTTCAGCCGCATCACGTCGGAAGAGTTGTGGGCGTGCACGTCGTGCAAGGCGTGCGACGAGATCTGCCCGGTGAACATCGAGATCCTCGACAAGATCCTCGACATGCGCCGGTACCTCTCGCTCATGGAGAGCGACTTCCCGACCGAGCTCGGCAACACCTACCGGTCGATGGAGAACTCGTCGAACGTCTACGGCATGAACCAGGGCGAGCGGGCCGACTGGGCCGCGAGCATCGAAGGCGTGGAGATCGTCGAACCCGGCGAGGCGTTCGACCACGAGTACC
>JBBQMI010000125.1:0-6022 GCA_038328825.1 Acidimicrobiia bacterium
CAGATCAGCATGAGCACGAAGGAGTTGAACGCGACGAGCTGTCCGACCTGGAGCTTGCCGTCGATCACCTGATGCCCGCCGTACCAGAGGATCGCGACGAGCGCGAGCGTCGGGATGAAGTCGACGAGCGGGAGGAAGAACGCCCGCAGCCGCGCCGCGTCGAGCGCGCGGTCGAGCACGGAGTTGGCTTCGACGTCGAGCGCCTTGGCCTGGGTCTTCTCGGATCCGAAGCCCTTCACGACGCGCACGCCCGACACCGTCTCCTCGACCACACCGGAGAGGTCGCCGAGCTCCTCCTGCAACGCGAGGTTCACGGGCTGGATCCGGTGGGAGAAGCGCGTCGCCGCCACCTGGAGGAGCGGCATCAACGCGAGCACCATCAGCGCAAGTCCGGTCGAGTAGTAGAAGAGGATCCCGATCACGACGATCATCGTGAGCGTGGCCGCCGCGGTGAGCGGGAGCAGGATCACCACGGTCTCGATCTGCTGGATGTCGGTGTTGGCCCGAGCCATCAGCTGCCCGGTCTGCGCTTCGTCGTGGAACGCGAAGTGCAGCCGCTGCAGGTGTGCGAAGAGACGTTGGCGGAGGTCGGTCTCGGTGCGCAGCGCGATGCGGAACGCCGAGTACCGCCGCCAACCCGTGCACACCGCCTGCACCACGCCGACGGCGACCATGAGGCAGACGAACATGATCGTGGTCGAGGAGTCGCCCTTGCTCATCCCCTGGTCGATGGCCGCGGCCGCGAGCAGCGGCACCGTGACCTTCGCGACCGTCCAGACGAATCCGGCCGCGACACCGCTCACGACCCACCAGCGTTGGGGTCGCGTCGCCTCGTACATGAGGCGCCACCCGGCCCGACGGGCCGCCCGCTCGCTGTCCACGTTCCTCCCCCGGGGGTCACTCAACTCCGCGTGCCCGGCGAACGCGCTCGGGCCGCAGGTCGAGGGTACCAGCGCCTCCGGCGTCAGCTTCCGTGGGTTTCCTGCGACTCCGACGCCAGTTCGCTGAGCATCTCGGTGAGCGCGGGGTGGTCCGGGGCGCCCACGAAGGCCAGGACCCGGCCCCCGGAGCCGGCCGATTCGTCGCGCACAGCCCGTCCGACCGCAGCCGCGTCGGTCCCGATCACGAAGACGATGTCGCCGAAATCACGCCGCTCGATCACCGGCGCCTCGTCGGGTCCGTCGGAGCCGTGCGGCCTGTCGGGCCCGTCAGGCACGGCCGGCTCGTTCGATCCGGTCGAACCGCTCGGTCTCCGCGGCTTGGAGGAGCACCTCGGTGATCTCGTCGCCCACGAGCTCCTCCCGGGCCAGCAGCTGATCGCGCAACGCGATGACCAGGTGGCGGTTCTCGTCGAGGAGCTTGCGGACGTCTTCCTTGGCCTGGTCGAGGATGCGATCCACCGCGCGACGACCCTCGTCGTCGGCGAGGACCTTCCCGACGATCCCCTGACTCACCGCGGTGGCCTCGATCGCGTCGAAGCTCACGAGGGAACCGGCCATCCCGAACGAACCGACCATCTGCGCGGCGATGCGGGTCGCCGCGGCGAGGTCGCTCCCCGGACCCGTGCCCGACTCACCGAAGAACAGCTCCTCGGCGGTCATGCCGCCGAAGCTGATCTGGATCGACGCGATGAGCTCGGTGCGCGTGCGGGTGAAGCGCTCCTCGGTCTCGGAGTGCGCGAGCAGGCCGAGGGCATCGGCCCGCTTGATGATCGACAGGACCTCGAGCTTGCGGCCGATGCCGTTGAGGTACGCCACGACGGCGTGACCCGACTCGTGGGTGGCGATCGTGCGCTTCTCGTCTTCGGTGTACTCGACCGGCTGCTTCAGCCCGATCTCCTCGGTGAACTTCGCCTGCTGGACGTCGTCCCACTCCATCGCCTCACGGCCACCGCGCAGTGACCACACGAGGGCTTCGTCGAAGAGGTGCTCGATCATCACCGGCGAGTACGAGAACGTCATCGCCGCGAGCTGGTCGCGGCGCTCGTCCTTGTCGAGCTCCGGGACGTGCGCCTTCTTGCCCAGGTAGTAGTCGATGATCTCGCGGCGACCCGAACGGCTCGGCAGGTCGAAGTGGATCGAGCGGTCGAAGCGACCGGGGCGCAGGAGCGCGGGGTCGAGGTCGGCGGCACGGTTCGTGGCCCCGATCACCAAGATGTTCGACGCCACACCCGGCTGCTTCTCCAGCTGGTGGCCCTCGGGGAGGAACCGGTTCACGACGTTGTAGAGCGCGCCGCGCATCCGGGCGCCCACGGTCGGCTGGTCGAACGACTGCATCTGGATCAGCAGCTCGTTCACGACACCGCTGATGCCTTCACGTGAGTCGGAGCGTTCGACGCTGAGCGAGTTGCCGGAGGAGTCGAGCGTGGCCGGGAGCGGAGACGCGCGCATCCCGCTGCGGGCACCGGCGATCGCGTCGATCTCCTCGATGAACCCGATGGCCCCGCCCTCACGACGGGCCGCGGCGCGCAGCTTCTTGAAGAACGAGCGGATCTTGCGGTTGGTCTGGCCGTAGTACATCGACTGGAACGCGCTCGCCGACACGAACAGGAACGGCACGCCGGCTTCGCGGGCCATCGCCTTCGCCATGTAGGTCTTGCCGGTTCCGGGTGGGCCTTCGAAGAGGATGGCCTTGCGGGGGTTGCCACCCATGCGGTCTCGGAACGTCTTGTAGGCGAGGAACAGGTTGAGGGTCTTCACGACCTCGTCGCGGACCATGCCGAGGCCGACGACGTCGTCGAACGTGACCGGGATCTCGCTCGGGCGGTACTGCACGTGCGGCGACCGTCCCGCGACGAGCAGCGGGATGATGAGCGTGCCCGACAGCAGGAGCACGAGGATGAGCCCCGGGAGGTAGTCCTGGAAGCCGGGCGGGACCGAGAGGTGCGGCCAGCCGAAGCGCGCCGGGTTCCCCGAGAGCAGACGCCAGTAGAACCACGCCGTGACGAGTCCGAGCACCACTGCGACCTGCGCGATGCGGCGACGGCGGTGGCGTTCCCGTTCGTGGGCGACGTCGCCCAGCGTGCCGAGCACCTCGGCCTGGCCGAGCATCCGGACGTCCATGTCGATCCTCCGCGATCTCAGGTGTCCCAGCCGGCCCGCGGTGCCTGTTCATTCCACACCACGAGGGGCCCGAATTCCCTGGGTCCGAAGGCCCAATCAGGAGAAGAAGCGGAGGCGGCGGACACCCACCAGGGGACGTGAACCGGTGAGCGGTCGAGCCGGCGCAGCGGATTCGACCATCAAGCCAGGAGCTTGCTGTAGGCGCCGCGGTGGAAGAGGAGGGGGCTGGCTTCGGCGGCGATGCCGAGGTCGAGGACCCTTCCGACCACGATGACGTGGTCGCCGGCCTCGTGTTCGGCCTCGATCCGGCAGTCGAGGTAGGCGAGCTCGTCGTCGAGCACGGGCGAACCCCCGACCCCGACGTGCCATCCCACCGAACCGAATCGGTCGGCGCCTCGGGTCGCGAACAGCCGCGAGACGTCTTCCTGGTGCGCGCCGAGGATGTTCACCGTGAAGGCGCCGGAGTTGTGGATGCGCGGCCACGTGCTCGACGAGTTCGCGGCGCAGAAGAGCACGAGCGGCGGATCGAGCGACACCGACGTGAACGAGTTCGCGGCCATCCCGACGGGCTCACCGTCGTCGATCGCGGTGATGATGGCGACACCGGTGGCGAAGTGACCGAGCACGGCCCGGAACTGCTCTTCGTCGGGCCTGAGGATCTCTTCGTCGGGTTCGCCGGTCATGCGGTGCGGGGCTCCAATGCGATGGTGAGACCCTCCGAAGCAGCGAGGACGTCGGGCCCACCGCGCTGCGACGCGTAGTCGCGCGCGTTCTGCAGGATCAGGTCGATCTGGTCGTCGGAGTGGGCGGGGTCGTGATGGAACAACGCGAGCTGGCGGGCGCCCGCTTCGTGCGCGACGTGCACGGCGTACTCGATGGTGCAGTGACCCCAATGCCGCTTGTGCGTGAACTCCGACTGGGTGTGCTGCGAGTCGTGGATCAGGAGGTCGGCGCCGTCGGCGAGCTCGAGCACCTCGTGCGGCACGTAGTTGTCGCCCTCGACCTGGGTGCCGCCGCCGCACGCCTGACCGTGGTCGGAGATGTATGCGATCGACACGCCGCCGATCTCCACGCGGTACCCGAGGGTCGGGCCGACATGACGGACCCAACGCGAACGCACCTTGGCCGAGCCGATGGGGAAGTCGTCGTCGCCGGTGTCGTGGAACCGGACGCTGCCCTCGAGACCGTCGGGGGTGATCGGGAAGTAGGGCGGGCACATCACGCCGGCGAACACCTCGCCGAGGGGGCCTTCCGCCTGGCGGGGACCGTGGATGTCGAACACCGTCGTGGGGCTGAAGAGCGGGGCGAAGAACGGGAGGCCCTGGATGTGGTCCCAGTGGAGGTGGGTGAGCAGCACCGAGGCGTGCAGGCCCTCGCTGCGTCCGGCGGTGACCAGCTCGGCGCCGTAGTTGCGCAGGCCGGTGCCGAGGTCGAGCACGATCGGGTCGTGGCCGTCGGCCTCGATCACGACGCACGATGTGTTCCCGCCGTAACGGGCGAGACTCGGCCCGTCGCAGGGGGTCGACCCCCGGACTCCGTAGAAGCTGACTGCTGCGCCCCCCGACATCTGAGGAGAATACCCAGTCCACACAGGGTCGGAAACCTCGACCCCCTGGTCAGGGGTCACGTCGAGACGCCCTGCGAGAGCTACGACAGCACGCGCTTCTTGAAGCTCCGGATCCCGACCCACGTGAAGAGCGCGGAGAACCCGATCATCACCGGGTACACCGCCCAGAGACTCATGTGCGGCACCGGCGTGAGCGCGGCCCGGAAGCCCTCGCACATGTAGACGAGCGGGTTCACGAGCACGGCGATCTGGAGCCAGCGGATCGGCTCGAGCGACTGCCACGGGTAGTAGATCGCGCCCAGGAAGGTCAGCGGCAGCACGACGATCCCGAACAGCAGCGGCACCGTGCGCGAGTCGAAGAAGGTGCCGAACGTCAACCCGAGCGCGCCGCACATGTAACAGGCCAGCGGTGTGAGCGTGAGGAGCACCAGCCAGTTGATCTGCAGGTGGACCGGCGTGGCCGGCACGATCGCGGCGATGGGGAACACGAGCAGCGCCGAGAAGAGACCGTTCAGCGCGCCCGAGATCACCTTCTCCATCGCCACGAGCGACACGGGCATCGGCGCGAGCACCCGGTCCTCGATCTCGCGGGTGTAGCCGAACTCCTGCACCATGGGCAGCGCGACCGACTGGATCCCCTGGAACATGATGCTGAGCCCGATGACGCCGGCGACGAGCATCGTCGAGAACTGTGCCTCGCCGGCGCCGGAGCCGCCGATGCCCTGACCGATCTTCGGGAACACGTACGTGAAGACAAAGACGAGCAGAAACGGCTGCAGCAGTGTGCGGGGGAGGAACTGACCGAGCTGCTTGCGCAGCACGGTGAGGTCGCGCAGCAACAACGCGAGGAAGGCCTTGCGGGTCGCGACCCGCGCCGACCGCTCGAGCGTCGCGGCGTCGGGGATCGTGGCGATGGGTACGGCGATGGAGCTCATTCGCGCAGGTCCTTCCCGGTGAGGTTGATGAAGACGGTCTCGAGCGTCGGTTCGGTCGACGAGAGGTCGGTCACGCTGAACCCCTGCTTCTCCGCCGCATCGACGATCGCGGGGAGCACGCCGCGGAGTTGCTGCACCCACACGCGCACCACCCCTTCGACCGCTTCGACCTTGGTCGCCGCGGGGATCGCGTCGCTCAGCACCGACGCGAGCCGGTCGAGGTCGCCGGTGGCGGTCACCGTGATCATGGCGTCGATGCCCACGGACCGCTTGAGCTGCTCCGGCGTGTCGAGGGCGAGGAGCTTGCCGTGGTCGATGATCGCGAGCCGGTCGCAGAGCTCGTCGGCTTCCTCCATGTAGTGAGTGGTGAGGAGGATCGTCTGTCCGTCGGTGTGGAGCTCACCGAGGATGTCCCACAACGCGATCCGACTCTGCGGATCGAGGCCCGCGGTCGGTTC
>JBBQMI010000126.1:0-6014 GCA_038328825.1 Acidimicrobiia bacterium
TGTACGTCGGCTACCTGCGGCGCAAGATCGACCAGCCCTTCGACACGTCAACCCTCCTCACGGTCCGCGGCGTCGGATACCGCCTGGTGGGCGACGCGTCGTGAGCACCGAGAGCGACCCGTCGGCGCCCGTCACCCATTCACTGCGCAGCCTCCGCGTGCGCATCACGCTCGCGTCGACCTTGGTCTTCGCCATCGCCATCGGCGCGGCTGCCGTCCTGTTGGTGGCCGCGGTCCGCACGTCGGTCGAGGACCGCATCCGCGCCGACTCGAACCAGGCCATCAACACGGTGAAGTCTCGCATCGAGGCCGGCGCGTCGCCCGAGTCGGTGTCGCTGCCCGTGACCGTCGACTTCTACGTGCTCGATTCGCGCGGGCACCTGGTCGCCGGCCGGCCCTGGAGCGAAGACACCGAACCGGTGGTCGTGCGCGACGCGGACGGAAACGTGCGGGTCGTGATGCCCGGCGACCAACGTCCGATCGTCGTCTACGAACGGGTCCGCACCCAGATCGGCACCGTCACCCTCGTGGCCGCGAGCCCGCTCGACGAGGTGAGTCGCAGCGTCGACGCGCTCGCCCGGGCTTTGTGGCTGAGCATCCCCGCGCTGGTCTTCGCCGTCGGCGTGCTGGCGTGGTGGCTCGTGGGTCGGGCGCTGCGTCCGGTGTACGCGATGCGCACCGCGCTCGCGACCATCAACGGGGCGAGCATGGACCAACGAGTCCCCGAGCCGGGAACGGGCGACGAAGTCGACCAGCTGGCCCGCACGATGAACTCCATGCTGGAACGGCTCGAGCACGCGTCCGACCGGCAACGTCGCTTTGTGTCCGACGCTTCGCACGAGCTCCGCAGCCCGGTCGCGTCGATCCGGGCCACGGTCGAGGTCGCGCAGCGCCGCGGACCGGAGGCCGACTGGCCCGACGTCGCCCAGCGTGTCCTCGCCGACGACGAACGCCTCGAGCGCATGGTCGACGAGCTGTTGGAGCTGGCCCGTCTCGACGAGACGCCCGAAGCGCTCCCGTCGACCCTGGTCGACGTCGACGACATCGTGCTCGACGAGGTCAGTCGACTCACCGACCGGGCGAAGATGCTCACCGATCGGGTGTCGGCCGGTCGGGTGCGGGGCAGTCGCTCGCAGCTCGAACGCGTCGTCCGCAACCTGCTCGACAACGCCGTCCGCCACGCGCGCTCGACCGTGGCGGTGTCGCTCGCGAGCGAGCCCGTCGGTGATGCCGAGACGGCTCCGGTGGTCCGTCTCGCCGTCGACGACGACGGCCCCGGGATCTCCGAAGACGACCGCGAGCGCGTGTTCGAGCGGTTCACCCGGCTCCAGGAAGGCCGCGGCCGCGACGCCGGCGGTGCCGGACTCGGCCTCGCGATGGTGCGGGCGATCGTGGAACGCCACGGCGGCACCGTGGTGATCGAAGCCAGCGAACGCCTCGGTGGTGCCCGGTTCGTCGTCGACCTCCCCGTGGACGAGACTGACGACAGTGAGCCAGCCGTCCCCGATCACATCGACACCTGACGCCGACGCCATCGTCGTCGGCTCGGGCCCGAACGGCCTCGTCGCCGCGAACCTCCTCGCCGACGCGGGGTGGTCGGTGCTCGTGCTCGAGGCCGAGCCCGATCCCGGTGGGGCGGTGCGCAGCGGCGAGCTCACGGTGCCGGGCTTCGTGCACGACCGGTTCAGCGCGTTCTACCCCCTCGGCGCGGCGTCGCCCGTGATCCGTTCGCTCGCGCTCGAGGAGCACGGTCTGCGGTGGAGCCGAGCGCCGCTCGTGCTCGCGCATCCCACCCCCGACGGCCGGTGCGCGGTGCTCTCGACCGATCTCGACGTAACGGCAGCGTCGCTCGACGCGTACGCACCCGGCGACGGCGACGCGTGGCGCGGGCTCCACCGCCTCTGGACCCGCACGCACGGCGGGGTTGTCGAAGCACTCACCGCGCCGTGGTTCCCGACCCGCGCGGTGCTGAAGCTCACCGCGGCGATGGGTCCGATCGAGATGGCGAAGCTGACGCGCCTTGGGATGTCGTCGGCCGACGGACTGGCCCACCGCTTCACCGGCGAAGGCGGCCCGCTCCTGCTCGCCGGCAACCTGTTGCACACCGATCTCACGACCCGCTCGATCACCGGCGGGATCTTCGCGTGGTTGCTCACCAGCCTCGGCCAGGAGCACGGCTTCCCGGTGCCCGAGGGCGGATCGGGCAACCTCACCGCCGCTCTGGTCCGCCGCCTCGAGGCACGCGGCGGCACGGTCCAGTGCGACACCCGCGTCACGAGCGTCGACGTGCGCGAAGGGCGCGCGGTCGGAGTCACCACCGCGGGTGGCGCGTCGCTGCGCGCGGGCCGCGCCGTGCTCACCGACGTGAGCGCACCCGCGCTCTACGGCGACCTCCTCGCCGGCGAATCGCTGCCGGCTCGGGTCAAGTGGGGCATGCGGCGCTTTCGCTGGGATCACGCCACGATCAAGATCGACTGGGCGCTCTCCGGGACGATCCCGTGGGAGTCGGAACCGGCGCGCCGCGCGGGCACGCTCCACATCGGCGAGTCGATGGCCGCGCTCACGAAGTTCGGCCAGCAGTTGAAAGCCGGCGTGCTGCCCGACACCCCGTTCCTCCTCGTCGGCCAGATGACGACCACAGATCCGTCGCGATCACCCGCGGGGACCGAGACGGCGTGGGCATACACGCACGTGCCCCAGAAGGGCTTCGACGATGCCCGCGACACGCCGGTCGTCGTCGACCGCATGGAAACGGAGATCGAGCGACGGGCGCCCGGGTTTCGCGACCTCGTCATCGGCCGCCACGTGATGTCGCCCGCGGGTCTGCACGCCGCCGACGCCAACCTCTGCGGTGGCGCGGTGAACGGGGGCACCGCCGCGCTCCGTCAGCAGTTCGTGCTGCGGCCCGTGCCCGGAGCCGGCACCGCCCGCACGCCGATCAAGGGTCTGTACCTCGCGTCCGCGTCGGCCCATCCCGGCGGCGGCGTCCACGGCGCCTGCGGCGCCAACGCCGTCCACGCGGCCCTGCACGACGCCCGCGCCTGACCCGACCCCCACGCTTTGGCGTCGGAAAGCCCTCACATCTGAGGGCTTGTCGACGCCAAAAGCGTGGGTGGTTAGGGCATGGCTACGCCGCCGTTGGGGCGGAGGATCTGGCCGGTCATGAAGCCGGCGCCGTCGGACACGAGGTAGAGGATCGCGTTGGCGACGTCCTGGGCCTCGCCGACCCGGCCGAGGGGCGCCATCGCGCCGAAGCGCTTCTTGTACTGCTCGACCTTCTCGGGCACGATCGTGCCGGTCTCGTCGACGAAGTTGTGGCGCGAGAAGTTGGTGTGGATCACACCGGGGGCGATCGCGTTGACGCGGATGCCGTGCGGGCCGCCCTCGACGGCGGCCGTCTTCGTGAGCATCGCCACCGCGGCCTTCGTCATGCCGTAGCAAGCGAGCGTCGGCGCGGGCGTGTCGATCGCGCCCGACGACAGGTTGATGATGTTGCCCGACTTCTGCGGGGTCATCACCCGGAACGCGGCCTGCACGCCGTAGAAGACGCTCTTGAGGTTGATCGCGAGGATGCGCTCGAAGTCGTCGTCGGTGGTGTCGGCGATCATCTTGTTGTGGGGGATGCCGGCGATGTTGCCCATGATGTCGACCCGGCCGAACTCCGCGTGCGCGGCGTCGACGAGCGCGTCGACGTCGGCGCGGCTGGTCACGTCGGTGCGCACCGTGCGCGCCTGGCCCCCGCTCTGGGCGATCTCGTCCTTGGTGAGCTCCGCGGCCGCTTCGTCGATGTCGCCACCGACGACCGTGGCGCCGACCGCGGCGAGCGTGAGCGCGGTGGCCTTGCCGATGCCGCTGCCCGCGCCGGTGATCACGGCCACCCGGCCGGCGAGGTCGTAGCCCTGCAACGGTTCGATCATCGGATGCTGCTCCCTGCGTCGGCTCGACGGCGGTCGTCGACCTGACGACCCGTCAGGAGACTATGCATTCGACCCGGTAGCCTGCAGATCCCCGTGCCGCCGCCCGTCGAGCTCACCGTCGCCAGCTTCAACACCCATTGGGGCATCGACGCGCGGGGTCGCCCCTACGACGTCGCCGCCGCCGCTCGGAGCCTCGGCGCCGACCTCCTCGTCGTCCAGGAGGTGTGGCGACCGTGCGGCGGGCCCACGTTCATCGACGACGTCGTGACCGCGACGCGGATGCCGATCGTCAACGAGCTCGTGCTCGCACCCGACGACATGAAGGGTCGACCGAAGCACCTGCCGCGGCCGACCCCGGACGATCCGGCCGGCACCTGGGGCATCGCCGTGCTGACGTCGCGACCCGTGCGGCGCACCTTCGACATCGACCTCGGCAGCCCGATCGGTGATCCGGTCACCCGTCGGGCGGCCGCGTGCGTCGAGATCGACGTCGACGGGCACGCGCTCCTGGTCGCCGGGGTCCACGCGTCGCACAAACTCTGGGGCTCACCGCCACAGCTCCGCTTCCTCCACGCGACCCTCGCGTCGGAGACCGTGCCGACAGTCATCCTCGGCGACTGCAACATGTGGGGTGGCGTGCTGCGGTGGATCCTCCCCGGCCGTCGGCGCGCGGTGACGGGCCGGACGTTCCCCGGGCACCGACCGCACAGCCAGATCGACCACGTGTGGGTGCCGAAGGAGGTGGAGGTGCTGTCGGGCGAAGTGTCGGGATACCTGGGCTCGGATCACCGGGCGGTGCGGGCCCGACTGCGGCTGGAGTAGACACGCGGGTCCACGAAGTCGGCGCCATGGACTCGGTTCGCCATGGACTCGGTTCGCCATGGACTCGGTTCGGCAGTGTCGGGAGAGGAGCGAGGGATGACACAGGAAGTACGCGGCGTGGTGGCGCGCAGCAAGGGTGCGCCCGTCACCGTCGAGACGGTCGTCGTTCCCGATCCGGGCCCGGGTGAGACCGTAGTTCGGGTCCAGGCGTGCGGGGTCTGCCACACCGACCTCCACTACCGCGAGGGCGCGATCAACGACGACTTCCCGTTCCTGCTCGGTCACGAAGCCGCGGGGATCGTGGAGTCGGTCGGCGACGGGGTGACCGAGGTCGAGCCGGGCGACTTCGTGATCCTCAACTGGCGGGCGGTGTGCGGCGAGTGCCGGGCGTGTCGGCGGGGTCGGCCCTGGTACTGCTTCAACACCCACAACGCGCAGCAGAAGATGACACTCACCGACGGCACCGAGCTCTCCCCCGCGCTCGGCATCGGTGCGTTCGCGGAGAAGACCCTCGTTGCCGCGGGTCAGGCGACGAAGGTGAACCCGGCGGCGAAGCCGGAGACCGCGGGCCTGCTGGGTTGCGGTGTGATGGCCGGGCTCGGCGCGGCGATGCTCACCGGCAACGTGCAACGCGGCGACACCGTCGCAGTGTTCGGGTGCGGCGGGGTCGGCGACGCCGCGATCGCGGGCGCGCGCCTCGCAGGGGCCCGCACCGTGATCGCAGTCGATCTCGACGACCGCAAGCTCGCTCTCGCGAAGGAGTTCGGTGCGACCCACACCGTCAATGCAAGTGCGAGTGACCCGGTCGAGGCGGTACGCGCGCTCACCGACGGGTTCGGCGCCGACGTGTGCATCGAAGCGGTCGGTCGGCCCGAGGTGATGCAGCAGGCGTTCTTCGCCCGCGACCTCGCGGGCACGCTCGTCCAGGTCGGCGTGCCCGACCCGTCGATGACGATCGAGCTCCCGATGATCGAGTTCTTCGGACGGGGTGGTGCACTCAAGCCGAGTTGGTACGGTGACGGCCTCCCGTCGCGCGACTTCCCGATGCTGATCGACCTCTACCTGCAGGGTCGGCTCGACCTCGACCGGTTCGTCACCGAGACGATCTCGCTCGACGACGTCGAGGAGGCATTCGACAGGATGGAGCGCGGCGAGGTCCTGCGCTCCGTGGTGACGATCTGATGGGAGTGGGCTAGATGGCCACGAATCGCGTCGACCATGTCGTCACCCGCGGGATCTTCTCCATCGACGGGGAAGACTTCGAGGTCGACAACAA